>CACWXE010000169.1 GCA_902764715.1 uncultured Ruminococcus sp.
AATTCCCTTGTCCAGCCAAAATTTGCGGCACTTCTTAATTATTACATTGTAAATATTCTTTTAATTATTTCTCTGTCCTCTTGACGGGGTGCGGTTCAATCTACGGCAGCCCCTGATTATATGCACAAATAATAAAGCGTCCGATAGAGGACGCTTTACGAAATATTTGACTTTTTATGATCGAATCATTATACTGTAAAAGGTTTTAATTCATCGATAAACGCGTCCATATCCTCACCCTCAGCTTCCAGATAGATCGGCTGAGAGAGATCCAGCGACAGGATGCCAATGATGGAATGGGCGTCGATCGAATACTCATTATGATTCAGTGTGATTTTGATTTGCGGATATTTTGCGGTCAAAGCGACAAAGGCTCTTGCCTTATCAATGCCGCTGATCGCGATATTAGTGCTGTACATAGTTAGATAACCCCCTCAAGCGTTATCTATCTTAGCACTATTCATTCCATTATGCAACCCCCAAAATGCTGAATATTTCTACATAATTCGTGGTGATTTTATTTGAAATACTATATTATGACGCTTGGATGCAAGGTCAACCAATATGAATCCGAGGTAATGGCGGAATTGCTCGATCAGGCGGGCTATATAAAAGCGGAATCCTATCAAGACAGCGATATCAATATCGTCAACTCCTGTACCGTTACCGCGACCGGTGACGCGAAGAATCGCAAGCTGATCCGTCGGATCCGACGCGAGAATCCCGACAGTATCATTATCTTGTGCGGATGTATGCCGCAGGCGTTTTCTGATGACGTATCCATTTTTGAGGGCTGTGATATCGTAATGGGCAATACCGCCCGTAGGGATATCATTCCCCTGATAGATGAATACCTGATGGAACGCCGACAGATCATCCGTATCGGTGAACACCAAAGAGATGAAGCGTTTGAGTCGATGCGGATCAGCGCCTTTAACGAACGCACACGCGCGTGTATCAAGATCGAAGACGGCTGTAACCGTTTTTGCACCTACTGTATCATACCATATGCCCGCGGCAGAGTTCGCTCCAAAGAGTTGGATGAGATTCGCAAAGAGGCAAAATCACTTGCCGAAAACGGCTTTAAAGAGATCGTTTTGGTCGGCATCAACCTCTCGGCATACGGTCAGGAATGGGATCTGAACGTCTATGACGCGGTCAAGGTCGTTTGTCAAACGGACGGTATCGAACGGGTACGGCTCGGTTCGATCGAACCGGAACGCATGACTGCGGATATCCTGAGCGCTTTATCGAAGGAACCGAAATTCTGTCCGCATTTTCATCTATCATTACAGGCGGGCTGTGACGCGACCTTAAAGCGCATGCACCGCCACTATGACACCGCCGAATACGCGCGTATCGTCGCGGATATCCGCCGCCTTTTCGATAATCCCTCCATCACCACCGACGTCATGGTCGGGTTCGTGGGGGAGAGCGAGGAAGATTTCAACGCCTCTGTCAGCTTCACCGATGAGATCGGATTTGCCAAAACTCATGTGTTCCCGTATTCACGGCGCAAGGGTACCGCCGCCGATAAAATGGACGGTCATATCGATGAGCATTTGAAACATGAACGCGCTGATATCATGATCGCGCATACGTTGGAGCAACAGCGCCGATTTATGCAAAGTCAGGTCGGACTGACCGAACCCGTATTATTTGAGACCCGCTCAAAGGACGGCATGATGGAAGGGTATACCAAGAATTATACCAAGGTGCGCGTCAAAGATGACCGCATTATTTCCGGCGAAATATACGACGTCAAGCTCACCGAAGCCTACGATGATTACTGCGTCGGAGAAATCTAAGGCTCCTTCTGGTAAAAGGAGCTGTCAACGAATGTTGACTGAGGAATTGTATATTTGTTTGAGCGTAAGCGAGTCACCTTTCTATTCTCTCATTCAGATACCGTATCACGTTTTCGACTTCCTGTCGGTTATCTTCATTGTGGAAGCTGTCAAAGCTGTACAGCATAAAGCCGTCACAGCCCTTATCACGCGTGATGGACAGCTCCGTGGACAGGATATCATCATTATCCAGCCATGTCCCGCTGTCGGCGTCCGTACCCGCCTTGTAGGCGGGAATCCCGATAAAGAGAGACAGCCCGTCATGGCGCTCCGTATCGAGCCAATCCTGTAAACCGTCCTCAAAGGTCAGCGCGGGATTATCCAGCGAGAAGTAGATCTGCGGACAGATATAGTCGATATATCCCTTTTCACCGCACCACTTTTTGACGTCGGCGTAGAGCTTATCGTTATTCTGCATATTCCCCTGCGGTGAAACGCCGAACAGAACGTTGCTCTTTATCGAATGAACCGCCTGATAGACAGAGCGGAGCATCCGATCCACGTTATCTCTGCGAAATTCCTCCAAGGATAGGGGAGAGTCCGTCGCGGCGCAATAGGCGTCATAATCGTTTTGGTCAAAATCTCCGCAGTCCGGCGGATAAAAATAATCGTCGAACTGGATCCCGTCCACATCGTATTTTTCTACGATCTCCTTCACGCCGTTCGTGATCAGCTCGATCGCCTTATCATCCGCGGGATTGAGGTATTTACTTCCGTTGATCTCCACGCCGATCGACGGATCCTTGACATAGGGATGATCTTTGCTCAGCTTAGACGGCGTGTCCTTGGTGCTGATACGATACGGATTGAGCCACGCGTGCACCATGATATCATGCTCATGCGCTTTAGTGATGATCGTATCGAGCGGATCATATCCGGGATCCTCACCCTGCGATCCGGTCAGGATATGCGACCACGGATAGTATTTTGACGGATAAAGCGCGTCACAGAACGGTCGAACCTGTACGACCATCGTGTTCAGATCCGCGTTCTCCATAAGCGGGTTCAGGACAGTAGCCATAACGCCGCCTACCGCATAGTAGGTTCCGGTGGTTCCGCCGGTACCCAGGGTAAGACTCTCAGCTGCGTATACGGATGACAGTCCGGCAAGTGCCATGCTGCAGACCAGTGCGGTTGCCACGATTCTCTTCTTCATTCTCATACCTCCATGTACATTATATTGGCCGCATGCGAAGCAGCGGCCGGAGTTCACACCACTTTCTTATGTTAAAGTATTGCAGTCGAAAAGTCAATCATTCTTTTCCCTCCCCATCCCGAGATCCGGGGCCGCCGGACAGCCCTGTCAGGAGTTTCGCTTCTCCCCTCCGCACTTGTCAGCCGTCTTAGCCGGATGTAAAATAAAGACATCAGTTTACCGGATCCGCGGCAGATTGCCGCAGCTGCTGCGAACCGCCGCGGGATTATTTCAAACAAGGAGGAATGACAGAATTATGCGCGCAAGCAAAGAACTACGCCTGACCTACACGGAGAAAGCACAGCAGATCGTTGACCGGCTCACTCTGGAGCAGAAGGTCTGGCTGATGAGCGGAAACATCGATTTCACCAAATTTAGTCCGGAAGAATTCGGAAAAATGGTGACCGAGATGCTCAGCGGCGACAATCATTACAATATCACTCCTTATGACGCCGGCGGAATCGAAGAATATAACCTTCCTCCGATGCGTTTTGCCGACGGTCCCAGAGGAATCGTCTGCGGAAACTGGCAGACCACCTGTTTCCCGGTAACCATGGCCCGCGGCGCGACTTTTGACCAGGATCTGGAAGAGGAAGTCGGACATGTCATCGGGCGGGAAGCGCGCGCGTTCGGCGCGAATCTCTTTGCAGGAGTCTGCATCAACATGCCCTATAATCCGGGCTGGGGTCGTTCCCAGGAGGTCTACGGCGAGGAGACCACACATCTGGGAAAGATGGGCGCGGCTCTGGTGCGGGGCGTCCAGGATGAGGACATCATGGCCTGCGTAAAGCATTTTGCTTTCAATAATATGGAGAACGCCCGCTTCAAGGTATCCGTCACCTGCGACCAGAGAACGGAACAGGAAGTCCTCCTCCCCCATTTCAAAGACTGCATCGACGCAGGCGCCGCCAGCATCATGAGCTCCTACAACCGCTACAACGGCGTTCACTGCGGACACCACAACTATCTTCTGAACCAGGTTCTGAAAAAGGAATGGGATTTCGACGGATTCGTCATGTCCGACTTTATGTGGGGCGTCCGTGACACCGTGGAAAGCGCCAACGGCGGCCAGGATATGGAGATGATGAACACCCAGTGGTTCGGCGACCGCCTGATCAAAGCTGTTCAGGACGGTTTTGTGTCCGAGGAGCGCATCAATGACGCCGCCCTCCGCATCGTCCGCACGATCCTCGCGTTTGACGACGGCCACAAAGAATATGACATGTCTGTCGTCGGCTGCCCGGAGCATATCGCTGTCGCCAAAAAAGCCGCCGAGGAAGGCATCACCCTGGTCAAGAACAGCGGCGCCCTTCCCTTCAGCAGAGCCGGC
>CACWXE010000170.1 GCA_902764715.1 uncultured Ruminococcus sp.
GGAGGAGATCAAGCTCGCCTTTTACGGCAACCGCATCGTCATCTTCGCGCCGCTGTATCTCTCGAATTACTGCGTCAACGGCTGTCTGTACTGTCCGTATCATCTGAAGAACAAGACCATCCCGCGCAAAAAGCTGACGCAGGATGAGGTGCGGCAGGAGGTCATCGCCCTGCAGGATATGGGTCACAAGCGCCTCGCCATCGAGAGCGGTGAGGATCCCGTGATGAACCCGATTGAGTACATCCTCGAGTGCATCGACACCATCTATAGCATCAAGCATAAGAACGGCGCGATCCGACGCGTCAACGTCAATATCGCCGCGACCACGGTCGAGAATTACACCAAGCTCAAGGACGCCGGTATCGGCACCTACATCCTGTTCCAGGAGACCTATCATAAGGAGAGCTATCTACAGCTTCATCCCACAGGCCCCAAGCATGATTATGATTATCACACCGAGGCGATGGACCGTGCCATGCAGGGCGGCATCGATGATGTGGGTCTGGGCGTTCTGTTCGGACTGGAAATGTATAAGTATGAGTTCGCGGGACTGTTGATGCACGCCGAGCATCTGGAGGCTGTCCACGGCGTAGGTCCGCACACGATCTCCGTGCCGCGCGTCAAGCGTGCCGACGATATCGACCCCGATGAGTTCGACGGCGGTATCGACGACGAGACCTTTGAGAAGATCACCGCCTGTATCCGTCTGGCGGTACCGTACACCGGCATGATCATCTCCACCCGCGAGAGCGAGGCGGTTCGCTCCAAGCTCCTGCGTCTGGGTATCTCTCAGGTGTCCGGCGGTTCGAGAACGTCCGTCGGCGGCTATGCCGAAAAGGATCGTCCGCATGATACCGAGCAGTTTGACGTAAGCGATCAGCGCACCCTCGATGAGGTCGTCAGATGGCTGATGCAAAGCGGTCATATCCCGTCCTTCTGCACCGCGTGCTACCGTGAGGGCAGGACAGGCGATCGTTTTATGTCACTTTGCAAGAGCGGTCAGATCCTCAACTGCTGTCATCCGAACGCGCTGATGACCCTTGCCGAATATCTGGTGGATTACGCAAGTGAGGAAACGAAGCAGATCGGCTTCGCAATGATCGGCAAAGAACTCAAGCGCATCCCCAAGGAGAAGGTGCGCGATATCGCGGAGCAGAATATCCGTGATATCATCATGTCCAACCGCAGAGATTTCAGATTTTAACAGCCTTCCCCTTGAGGTGCTCCCCGTTGGGGAGACGTCACGAAGTGACAGTGGGGGAGCTGTTTCCGGCGAGGAAAAGGTGTCAACGCAGTTGACGGATGAGGTGAAAGCCTTTCCGTTCTATCAATCAAAGAGATGAGGAGAAATCGTTTCCACCTCATCCGACCAATTCGCCTCTGACACGCGTGTCCGGCGAATTGCCCACCTTCCCCTCAAGGGGAAGGCTTTGCAGGTGTTATTATGACTTTAAATTCTTCAACCGTATCCGCGCTGCGGCCGCATATCGCGTTTTTCGGACGGCGCAACGCGGGCAAATCCAGTGTGGTCAATACCGTGACCAATCAGCGCATCTCCGTCGTATCAGATACCCTCGGCACGACCACCGATCCTGTCCAAAAGGCGATGGAGCTGCTGCCGCTGGGGCCTGTCGTGATCATCGACACTCCCGGCTTTGATGATGAAGGCGCTTTGGGCGAGCTGCGCGTCGAGCGCACCCGCGAGGTACTGCGCAAAACCGATATCGCCGTATTGGTGGTAGACGGTACCGTCGGTCTGTCCGAGGCGGATGAAAAACTGATCGATGAATTTGTTCGCCGCGGTTTGCCTTATCTGATCGCCGTGAATAAGATCGACCTGATGGAGAACCATCCGAAAGAAGATAAACACACCGTGTGTGTCAGCGCCCTCACCGGAGAGGGAATCGAGGAGCTGAAGGAACGTCTTGCCAATCTGATCCGATCTCAGGAGAAAGAAAAGTTCATCGTCGCCGATCTGGTGGAAGAAGGCGATACCATTGTGCTGGTCATCCCGATCGACGAATCCGCGCCCAAGGGCAGGATCATCCTGCCGCAGCAGCAGACCTTGCGGGAGCTGCTCGATCACCATTGCACCGTGATCTGCTGTCAGGATACGGAGCTGAAGGCGACGTTGGCGAAGCTGAACGAAAAACCAAACCTCGTGATCACGGACTCTCAGGCTTTTAAGAGGGTCGCGGAGAATACACCTCCGGGTGTCCCGATGACGTCGTTTTCGATCCTGTTCGCACGTTTCAAGGGTAATCTGGACGGACTGATCCGCGGCGCGAACGCGTTGAAGAATCTGCAGGACGGCGACAAGGTGCTGATCAGCGAGGGCTGTACCCATCACCGCCAGTGCGGCGACATCGGTACCGTGAAGCTGCCCGGCTGGATCCGCCGTTACGCAGACGCGGAGCCTGATTTCACCTTTACCTCGGGCGGCACCTTCCCCGACGATCTGTCGGCATACAAGGTGATCGTCCACTGCGGCGGCTGTATGCTCAATGAAAAGGAGATGCAGCACCGGCAGCGCACTGCCTTATCCGCGGGGATCCCGATGGTCAATTACGGCGTCGCCATCGCCGCGATGAACGGGATCCTCGACCGTGCGTTGAAGCCGGTTATCAGTTAGGAGTGAGGAGTTTATACTCCCCGCTGTAACAGTCCTATAGCTTTTGTGGAAAAATGAAGAGCGCTTACCATACTCAAGGATGAGCTGTAAGCGCTTTTTTTCTTTATCCAAGCATAGAGAATTTCTGCATTCAACTTCTCACTCCTCGCTCCTAATTCCTCACTATTTTGTAATGCCGGATTACAAAAAGTTAACTTGCCAATATCGCATATATAGTTTATAATTTCTATTGTAGAATTATTATTTCAAGATATTGGGGTGTAAATATGAAGTGTCCCTACTGTGGATTTGAAGAAAGCAAGGTCATCGACTCCCGTCCCGCCGACGAGGGTGAGCGTATCCGCCGCCGTCGTGAATGTCTGAAATGCGGCAAGCGTTTTACCACCCATGAGGTGATCGAGACCGTTCCGATCGTAGTCGTCAAGCGCGATAAGTCCCGCGAGGTCTTTGACCGCGCCAAGCTGACTGCCGGTATCCTGCGCGCCTGTGAGAAGCGCCCTGTCTCCATTGAGCAGATCGAGAAGATGGTCGATACCATCGAGGCTCAGCTCCAAAGCTCCCTCGACAGAGAAGTCACCTCGATGACCATCGGCGAGCTGACCATGGATCAGCTCAAGAATGTGGACGAGGTCGCGTATGTACGCTTCGCGTCCGTCTACCGCCAGTTCAAGGATATCAACACTTTCATGGAGGAACTGAACAAGCTCCTGCTGGAAAAATAATGTATTTACCGTGTGCAGAACGGCCATATGCACGCGTTGAATAGCTTACTGTATATGAAAAGTCCCCGGATTCGCTGTATCGCGATATCGGGGACTTTTTGATGCTGTTATTTGTTATAGCGAGGTGTTGTTCATGCCGTGGCGATCTCAACGCATACGAATTGTCATTGCGAGGCATTCATGCCGTGGCGATCTCAACGCATACGAATTGTCATTGCGAGGCATTCATGCCGTGGCAATCTCAACCGCTTACATAAACTTCTGACTCTCCGCCACCGCCATGCGGTCACAGCGCTCGTTCTCGGGATGACCCGCGTGACCCTTGACCCAGATGGGCTCGACGTCATGGATATCGCACAGCTTCAAAAGCCTTTCCCATAATTCGGGGTTGAGGGCTTTTTCTTTTTTATTGCGCATCCAGCCGTTTTGCTGCCATTTTCTTGCCCAGCCGAGCTTGAGGGCGTTGCAGACATACTGGCTGTCGGAGTAGAGCTTGACCTCGCACGGCTCCTTTAAGAGGCTCAGCGCCTCGATCACCGCCATGAGCTCCATGCGGTTGTTGGTGGTGTGCGCTTCACCGCCCGAGATCTCCTTTTCATGACCGTTATAGCGCAGTACCGCGCCCCAGCCTCCGGGACCCGGATTGCCCGAACAGGCGCCGTCGGTATAGATTTCCACTGTTTTCACAGGACACACATCCTTTGCTGATTCTGTTATCATTATAACAGATTATGTGAGCATTGCAAGTGCGTAGGGGAATATGTTACCGGATTATGCCAATCATAGGGAAGGGGCAGAGTGAGGAGTTAGGAGTTTCCGTAGATTGAAACAGTTATTGTAGGGGAGGGGCAGATGTTACTGAAAACTGAAGATTGAAGACTGAAAAATGAATAATGGATATTTTCAGGAAACGTTTCAGTAGAATTGTAGGGGAGGGGCTTGCTCCTCCC
>CACWXE010000171.1 GCA_902764715.1 uncultured Ruminococcus sp.
AAGCCTGTGTTATCCCCTTCTAGGGGTAGTGCAAACCACCCGTTGAACGGGTGGTTTTGATTTTTCTAATTGTCATTGCGAGGAGCGGATAAGTGTCCGCGACGCGGCAATCACAACCGCATATATATTGTTACATCACCTTCTCCAAATCCTGCTTCAGCTTTCCGATGATCTTCTTTTCAAGCCGTGAGATATAGGACTGCGAGATCCCCAGTAAGTCCGCCACCTCCTTTTGGGTATGTTCTTTGTTGCCGTTAAGTCCGAATCGCAGTTCCATGATCATCGCTTCGCGGGTGTTGAGCCGATTGACCGCCTCCATCAGTTGATTGATCTCCACCTCCTGTTCGATGTCGGCACTGACGGTATCACTGTCCGAACCGAGAATATCGCTGAGCAGCAGTTCGTTGCCGTCCCAGTCGGTCGAAAGCGGTTCTTCGATCGAGATTTCATATTTCATCTGAGAGGTCTTGCGCAGGAACATGAGGATCTCGTTTTCGATACAGCGTGAAGCGTAAGTCGCCAGCTTGATATTGCGGTCGGGGGAGAAGGTGTTGACCGCTTTGATCAGTCCGATCGTTCCGATGGAGATCAGATCCTCGATATTGACGTTGCTGTTCTCGAATTTCTTTGCGATATAAACGACTAATCTGAGATTATGTACGATCAGCGGTTCACGCGCTTTTTCATCGCCGTCCTTGATCTGCTGCATGATGACAGCTTCTTCCGCTTTGGTCAGGGGCGGCGGTAATGCCGCTGAGGAGTTGATGTAATAGACGCTGTTGGACAGCAGGATAAATCTCAGCTTGAATAATATGTTTCTAAGAATTTGCATGATCTCACCTTATGATTTCAGAATTGATGATCGCCTGATAATCGGCGTTATTGATGTTCCCGGTCGCGATATAGATCGGTTCGGATATTTGTTTTTTATCGATATGTATCGCGTCAGCCTTAACGGCATGCAGATAAGAGCTGCCGTTGATCGTGGAATAGGGGATGATCCGAAAGTGTTCTTCCGTTTTGGTATCATATACCGCTGCGTCTATTATGATGACATTCGCCGATGAAAAAGGCTCTTTTAGATTACAGCCGGTATCCACCTTTCCGATACAGGAATAGGTCTTTTCGTGAAGCGTAAAACTCAAATGGACAACGGTGCTTTTAATTCTTTCAGAGAATAATTTATAGATGATCAATACAATAATATAGATGACCGCCGTCAATGCAGTCAGCCACAACGGATTGACCTGTAAATACAGTACGTCATTGACGATGACCATGTTTGGCGGCTTGAACAGCTGATAAAAGAGGATATACGCGCCGCAATAGATGACAGATACCGTCGTATTACATAAATAGGATCTGAAAAATTCTCTGCGTGATCGCCATCCGAACACGATCAGTGTGATGATAAAGGTAGAAAGGAGCTTTAACGCCCACAGTAGGATACGACTGTCCGGTTGGATGAAGATCGTCAATGAAAACAGCGCGCCGATCACAGAGCCGAGGATCATCCGATAGAGTCTGATATCGCGTTTCAACAGCTTTTCCGCGGTCATCAATATCGCGTAGTTGACGATCGCATTGACAAAGAGGAGAACATCGATATAAATAACCATGCTCTCCCTCCGTTCAATGATATTATCTCACAAAAGCTCTGCGATACCTGTCTAAGCAGAAATGATCGATTGTGTAAGATTCAGCGTTTTTGATTGAAACACGGCTGATATTTGTATGAATAATTCTGATTAAGAATAAAATGAAAAATTACTGTCGTTTTAACTATGACAATATTGAAATAATGTTAAAATTTAGTCAAAAAACATTTGACTTCAAGAATGAATAAGGGTATTATATGATAGAATTCCAATATGGTGGTGAAACTATGGCAGTATCCACAATAGACAGAGTCAGAGAAGCGGAGCAAAAAGCGAATGAAAAGCAGAACGCCGCTGAACTCGAAGCAGAGCAAATGATCGAGGACGCAAAGCTGCGCGCCGTGCAGATGATCGAAGACGCGAAGAAGAAAGCTGACGACTTCGATCACAGAGCGGCAGTTGAAGCACAGTCCCGCGCGGATGAGATCATCCGTGACCGCAAAGAGAAGGCGGAACAAGAAGCGCAGGCGCTCTCTGAAAAAACGCTCAAGCAAAAACAAAACGTCATCAATAAGCTGATTCAGGAAACACTGAGTTAGTATATTTTGTCATTGAATTGTTGTTGAGATTGCCACGGCTCAAAGAGCCTCGCAATGACATTTAAAAAACGCAGTAAGGAGGAGCATCATGGCTATGCTCAAAATGCAGCGTGTCTATGTCTACGCGCTGCTCAAATACTGCAAGGATATTCTGGAAGCGCTGCAGCGGCGAGGGGTCGTAGAGATCGAGAACCTCAATATCGAGGACAGCGTCTTTTTCAAGGACGATACCTCCGCGTATCAGGCGCGATACCAGCGCATGGCGTCTACCGCGATCGAAGCGAACGAGATTCTCTTTCATTACGCCAAACGAAAGAAAGGGTTGCTCAGCTCCTTTAAAGGGCGAAAACAACTCTCTCGCGAAGAGTACGATAAGCTGGTAGACGAAACGCCGGATATCCTTCGGATCGCATACGATATCATATCGTGTCAAAAGAATATCGATACCAATGAAGCCGAAAAGGTCAAGTATCAGACACAGCTCGACATCATCCAGCCGTGGCTGAGCTTGGATGTACCGATGAACTTCACCGGTACGGCGACCACCAGAGCCTTCATCGGAAAGTTCCCGGGTGATAAGACGACCACCGAGATCGTCACCGAGCTGGCGGAGATCATCCCCGAGGTCGAGGATGTCGAGGTCGAGATGATCTCGCACGATTCCAATCAGACCTGCGTCTTTATCCTGACCTCCCGAACGAACGCCGACGCGGTGTCCGACGCCTTGAGGCGGATCGGCTTTGAGTATCCTTCCTACATATCTCCGGTCATCCCGAAACAACGTGAGAAAGAGATCAACAAGCATCTGAGCAATCGCGACGGCAGAATATTAGAGAACGAGAACGTGATCAAATCCTACGCGAAATACGCCGAAAAGCTCGATTTTCTCGAGGATTACTACGTGATGAAGACCGAGCGCTACGCGGCGTACGACGATATCGCGACCTCGCGCAACACCTTTGTTCTGACGGGATATGTTCCCGAACCGGACGCCGAGGGCTTGAAGGAATACCTCGAGACCACCTTTGACGCAGAGGTAGAGTTTGAAGAAGCGACGAATGACGACGCTCCCGTCAAGCTCAAAAACAATAAATTCGCGGAACCCGCCGAATCGGTATTGGCTACCTACAGCTATCCCGATCATCACGAGGCGGATCCCACGTCGATCATGGCGATCTTCTACTACATCTTCTTCGGAATGATGTTCTCGGACGCGGGCTACGGACTTGTCATGGCGATCGCCTGCGCCGTGTGCCTGCTCAAATTCAAGGGCATGGAACCGGGACTCAAGCGCAGCATGAAGATGTTCTTCTGGTGCGGTGTATCCACCACCTTCTGGGGACTGCTGTTCGGATCGTTCTTCGGTGACGCGGTCTCGGTGATTTCCAACACCTTCTTCCATACCGCTCCGCCGAACATCCCGGGACTTGTCACACCGATCTGGTTCAACCCCGTTGACGACCCGATGAAGATGCTGATGTTCAGCTTCCTGCTCGGTATCATCCATCTGTTCACGGGTCTTGCGATACTCGGATACAACTACATCAGATATAAAAAGGATTATCTCGCGGTGATCTATGATGTGATCAGCTGGTATCTGTTGGTCGGCGGCGGTATTCTGGCGCTGCTCACCATGGATATGATGGAGAACATCGCGGGCTTCACGCTCCCGCCGATCTTCGGCACAGTCGGAGGCATCATGGCGGCGATCGGCGCGGTCATCATCCTGTTCTTCGCCGGAAGAGAAAGCAAGAATCCGATCATCCGTCTGGCGAAAGGCGCCTACGGATTGTACGGCACGACAGGTTATCTGAGCGATATCCTTTCCTACAGCCGTTTGCTCGCGCTCGGTCTCGCGACCGGCGTTATCGCTACCGTATTCAATAAGATCGGCAGCATGATGGGGGACAGCATCATCGGTATCATCGGCTTCATCCTTATTTTCATCATCGGACACGGCGTCAACATCGGCATCAACGCCCTCGGCGCGTATGTCCACACCAACAGGTTGCAATTTGTTGAATTCTTCGGCAAGTTCTATACGGGCGGCGGAAAAGAATTCAAACCATTTAAGATCAATACCAAGCATTATACAGTCAAGGAG
>CACWXE010000172.1 GCA_902764715.1 uncultured Ruminococcus sp.
TATCCACATCTTCTCCGATCGCGGTGACGACCAGATCAGAGGGGATCTCGATCGTTTCATCCGTCGCGACGGGACTGCGTCTGCCGCTTTCGTCGGGATCACCCAGACGCATCACGGTGCACAGGAGCATGCCGTTCTTTTGCTCGACCGGCGCCGCCAGCTCAACGAAACTCACGCCGTCCCTAAGCGCCTCCTTGAGCTCCTCTTCATCGGCGGGCATATACTTCTTTGTCCTTCTGTAAACGATGCTGACATTCTCCACGCCGTCGATCCGTGTCGCGGCACGCGCCGCGTCCATCGCGGTATTGCCGCCGCCGATCACGACCACGTCGCTCAGACCGGACGCCGCAAAGCCGCCGTGCTTGAATGTGCATAAGAAGTCGAGCACGTTCATCACATTGCCGCCGACATGCGGATTGCGCTCCTGATACGCGCCGATACCGCAGACGACCGCCTCGTAACCGTCCGCCTTGAGCTTTTCGAGCGACGGAGCGGGTGTATTGAGCTTGATATTCGCGCCCATCTTCTCGATCAGTGCGATATCCCATTTGACAAAATAGGGTGAGATGCGGAAGTCAGGGATGACGTTCGTCACGATACCGCCCGCCTTGTTCGACTTTTCAAACACATCGACCTCAAAGCCGTCACGCGCCAGGAAATATGCCGCAGAAAGTCCGGCGGCGCCGGCGCCGACCACGGCGACCTTTCTACCGTTGGGTGCGGGTTTTTGCAGCGTTGTATAGAGCTCGTCATAGCCCTCACAGGCAGCGATATACTTTATGCCCCTGATGTCGATGTGCAGGTTATTATAATGATTGCGGGTACACTTGCTCATACAGCGGTGAGAGCAGATCAGACCCGTTGTGAAGGGCAGGGGGTTCTTTTGCAGGATGACCTCGAGCGCCTCCTTGTGCATTTCCTTTTCGACCAGATGCACATAGGCGGGGATATCCTGATGGATCGGACAGCCGCCCTGACACGGCGCCGTGTAGCAATCAAACAACGGAACGGACTCGCCGTTTTTGCGCGAGGGCATCGGCTTGATGGGCTTGCGGAAACTCTGATGCTTCATGCACCACTTCTGCAGCGCGGCGATCTTGGCGGTATCGGTACCGGTGAACGGCTCATAGTCGCAGATGCGCAGGGTATACGCCATGCCCGCCATGTTGGAGTAGCCGCCCGGCTTTAAGAGGACGGTCGCCATCGTGATCGGCCAGATACCGGCGAGGAACAGGAACTTCACATTCTGCTGGGTCACGCCGCCGGAGAAGGAGATGCGCAGCTTGCCGTCAAATTCCGCGGAGAAGCGTCGCGCCATCTCGATGGTCAGATGGAACAGCGCGCGACCGCTCATGTACATCTCGTCGCTCGGCAGCTCGCCGTTTTTGACGTCTACCGGGAAGGTGTTGGAGAGCTTCACGCCGAACTCCAGCCCCTTGCTCTGCGCGAGCTCCTGCAGACGGCGGAACATCACGACCGCGTCATTCCACTGCAGATCCTCTTTAAAATGATGCTCGTCAAAGGCGATGTAATCGAACCCCGCCTTGTCGAGGATCGCGCGCGCGTCCTTGTATCCGAGGATGGTGGGATTGCACTTGACGAAGGTGTGCAGTCCCTTTTGCGTCAGCAGATAGGTCGCGATCCGCTCGATCTCATCGGGCGGACATCCGTGGAGCGTGGAGAGCGTGACACTGCGGCATACGCGCGGCGAAATGCTGTCGATCAGCTCGGTATATTCAGGGTAATATTCTTTTAAAGCATTTTTCGTATCGGTAAAGATCGGGAGATCGGAGGCGTCCTTCAACCCTTCGATGAAGCGGTCAATCTTCTCGGATTTGATTCCTTCAAGGTCGTAGCCGACGCTCATGTTGAACACAAAGCCGTCAGGATCGCCCAGACCGAACGCACGGGAGATCACCTTGATGACGCACCACGCCTTGATATATTCCTCCATCGCCTGCTCAACGGTCAGCTCCGTCGACCACTCGCAGTTGTAGCCCTCGTCATCCGCCTTGATGCACGGACGCGCGATGCACTTCGCCAGCTCCTCGCCGTCCATCACCTGCACGGTTTTCAGCTCAAAGAAGCGCGCGCCGCCGATGTAGGCGGAGATGATGTTCTGCGCCATCTGGGTATGCGGACCCGCCGCGGGTCCGAGCGGAACCTCCAGCTTCTCGCCGAAGATGGGAAGGAACTTATCCTTGCCGTCCAGATTGGCGATCGCTTTCTCACCGAGGCTGTCGGCATACTTTTTGCGCCATTCATCATAGCGCGAGTTCTTGAAGCCCTCCTGTACGGTAAAGGCTCTCTCTATCCTGTTATATTCTGTTGTCATTCTGTCGAGCAATTCTCGTATGCTCAGCGGAACCATTTTTTCACTCATAGCTGTTACCTCGTGCCTTGCCTGAATAGTAATAATTGTTATCCGTTTACTCTGCCCCACAGCTTTTCCGCGGTCGCGAAAATCTCTGCGCTGAGTTTTTCTTCATCGATATCGACAAACTCTCTGTCCAGATAGAGCAGTCTGCCGTTGGCGATCGTGGTGCGGCATTGTCTGCCGTTCATGCCGAAGATCATATGACCGTCCAGATTGTCGCCCGACAGCGGTGTGAAGGGCAGATAATCCATGACGATGATATCGGCGGCGGCGCCCTCACGGATCACCCCGAGCGGCGCGTCAAAATACCTTGCCGCGATCTTGGCGTTATTTTGGAAGAGCATGGTCGTGACCTCGTTCCACGCGACATTCGGCATACCCGCGTTATGGCGCTGGATGGTCAGTGCGACCTTCAAACTCTCGAGCATATCGTGAGTGTAAGCGTCCGTGCCCAATCCGAGCATGATGCCCTTGGAGAACATCTTGAGCACCGGTGAACAGCCCACGGCGTTGCCCATGTTGCTCTCGGGATTGTTGACGACCATAGTGTTCGTCGCGGCGATAGTGTCCATCTCGGGCTCGGTCAGGTGGATGCAGTGACCGAGGATGGTTTTCTCACCGAGGATGCCCCACTTCACCAGCCTGTCGACAGGCAGCATATGATAGTTGTCGCAGCTGTCCTCTACGTCGTTCAGTCCTTCACAGATGTGGATATGGTAGCCTGTCCTGCCGTCATTCGCCTTGACGCATTTTTCAAAGGTCTTGTCGGAGATCGTGAACAGCGCGTGCATACCGAACATGGCGCTGAACATGGGATCGTTCTGCTCCTGACAATACCGGATGAAGTCGGCATTCTCTTTGATCGCTTCGTCACATTTTACCTCGCCGTCACGGTCGGAGACCTCGTAGCATAAGCAGGAGCGGATCCCCATCTCCTTGGCACATTCGGCGATCGCGAACAGCGAGCCGGGGATCTCTTTATAGGAGGCATGGTGGTCAAAAACGGTGGTCACGCCGTTGCGGATGCACTCGAGGTAGGTCGCGTAGGCGCTCGCCTTGGTATCCTCGAGGGTCAGCTCACGGTCGAGCTTCCACCACATGCCGTCCAATATCTCATAGAAGTTGGTGGGATTATAGCCGTTGATGGACAAGCCGCGTGCCAGCCCCGAATAGATGTGAGTATGGGTGTTGATAAACGCGGGCATGATCAGCTGACCCTTGGCGTCTATCAACTGCGCCTGCGGAAATTTCAGCCGCAGCTCCTTCGCGGTGCCGACAGCGACAATGCGCTCACCCTCAAACGCCACAGCGCCGTCCTCGATATAGGGGCGCTTCGGATCGCGGGTAAAGAGCCTGCCGTTCGTAATCAAATACATAGAAATCCCTCCTATTCTGCATCAACCTTCTCGCGTTAGAAACGCAACGATAAAAAGGTATGTTTCTCCATTTATATTCTATCATGGTTATAGGGCAATTGCAATAGTTATCGATAAAAATGTTCATGTTTTTTGACGCTTTTGTACAAAAATCTAAAAGCTTTGACTTTCGGCATTTTCTGTCCCCTATTTTGCGATATCTATTGCAATCCACCCTTGAATGCGGTAGAATAAAGAGGTATAAAATTGATTAATATGGAGGTCATCCATGGATAAGAACACGATCGATCTGAAGCTGCTTGACGGCGTGCTCGATGAATACGCCGCGGTCAAGGGCAGTCTGATCACGATTTTACAGCACACGCAGGATATCTACGGCTATCTGCCGAAGGAAGCGATCGAGCTGATCTCGGAGAGAACGGGCATCGCAACGAGTGAGATCATGGGCGTCGGCACGTTCTACACCCAATTCCGCTTTGAGCCTGTCGGCAAGTACCTGATCATGCTGTGTCAGGGTACTGCTTGCCACGTC
>CACWXE010000173.1 GCA_902764715.1 uncultured Ruminococcus sp.
CCCCATGATCGACCAAATCGTTTCGACCTTTGTCGGCTCTTCCGGCTCAAGATTCTCTTCAATGCGCTTCGACGCGGTCGTTACCGCAAAGATAATACCAACAATAAAAGCGATCACAATTATGATGATCAGGGCTAATAATACTTTACTTTTCATTTTTTACCTCCTGTTCGCCAAAAGGCGAGGGTTATTCACCCTCGCCCGGCTTCGTTGTCATCAATTTATAGAGTTTATTATCCTTCGGGAAACGGTTGACAAAAGGAACCAGCGCACTGCCCACCTTGATCAAGCCGCTGCCTGCGTCGGCGTTTGTGATATATCCGAGCTGATTGTTGGAGATGTTCAGCAGATCCGCCAGCTTCTCCCTATCAGTCGGAGCCTGATTCAGCATGATCAGGAACTCAGAGTTTGCGAGCATGGTACGCGCGGTATGGCTCTGGAGCATATCTTCCACGTTCTGCGTGATACCAGTCGCAAAAGCGCCGTACTTACGGACACGCTTCCAGAGAGTAAAGAGAAAGTTCGCGGAATACTCATGCTGGAACAGAAGATAGATCTCATCAATGAAAATGAAGGTGGATCTGCCTTTCGCACGGTTCTGGGTGATACGGTTGAGGATGCTGTCGAGCACGACGAGCATGCCGATCGACTGGAGCTGCTTGCCGAGGTCGAGGATGTCATAGCAGATCAGGCAGTTCTTCGTATCCACATTCGTAGGCTTCGCAAAGGTATCCAGAGAACCGTTGGTGAACAGTTCGAGCGCAAGAGCGATCTCCTGTGCTTCGGGTTCCGTCTGCTTCATTAGCTCTGCACGGAAATCACGCAGGGTCGGGACTGTTCCGGTATAGTTGCGTTGCTGATAATCACGGTATACCGAAGCCGTACAGCGGTCGATGATCGACTTCTGAATTGCTCCCAATCCGGTCGTGCCGATAAGCTGTTCGCACAGCGACATGATGAACTCGGATTTGAGGATAACAGGGTTCGCGCCGTCGCCGTACTCGACGCTCATATCCATAGGATTGATATGGTTCCTTGACGTAGCCGAAATGTGGATGACCTCGCCGTTCATCGCTCGTACAAGAGGCGAATACTCTCGCTCAGGGTCGATGATGATAATATCGCAGTCCGTGGACAGTCTTAACGTCGCTACATCCTGCTTCGCCATAAAGGACTTACCGCCGCCGGATACACCGAGGATAAAGGCGTTACCGTTCAAAAGCTCACGGCGGTCAGCCATGATCAGATTGTTGGAGATCACATTCTGACCGTAATAGTTACCGTTGGTGTGAAGAATGTTCTGAACGCGGAATCCGTGAAGAGCAGTCAAGGATTCGGTCGTCAGAGTGCGGTAGTTATCTATCTTCATGGTGCTCAGCGGAAGGGCGGTATTCAGACCGTCCATCTGCTGAAATTTGAGAATACCCATCTGACAGCGATCGCCCGACGCTGCGTTCATCAGCGCCTTTGTATCGCTGTCAAGCTGCTTCTTGGTATCAGCAGTATGAACGAGCGTCACAGTAGCATAGGTTACACGACGGTCGCGTGTCGTCAGATCGTCGAGCATTTCCTTGATGTCGCTCTTCTGCTGCTCCAGATCATAAGGAACAGTCGCCGAAAAGTTATTGTTGGCGTTCTGACGGCGCTGCCAGTTGGTGATATTGGTTTCAACACCGAGCAGACGGCTTTCGGCCTCCTTGACCGATTCGTCGATCGGGACAGGGATGATATCGACCGAAAGCATGATATTGCGGTTCAGCGCGGTCAAATCTGCAAGAATCGTGTCCTTGATGTAGGTACCATATTCTCTCAGGAAAAGCACACGACCGTAACGATCGCCGATTTTGAAATGGTCGCCCTCAAATTCAAAAGAATCGGGAGCGATATAATCCTTGAAGCTGTGACCTCTGCGGCGGTTCGTCTTGATATTGAAATCAAAGTTGGATTCTTCGCCGACACGATAAAAGTCGTGAAGAAGACGCAGGCGCTCGGTGATATCCATCTCGGAGCAAACACTGCCGAGCTTTTTCAGCCGAGCGGTGATCTCAGCTCCTGCACGATTGAAGTAGGCGCGGGCTTCTTCAACAGTCTTTTTGAATACGAACAGCGTGAAATACTTATCCTGCACCATCGCGTTAGCGCCGGTCGCCTTATCAAGCAGCATACGGTTATACTCATGACGGTAATCATCCAGTCCGTCATCCTTATTAGGCAGGAGCAACGTGCGCTCAATATCGAGGCGATTGATCCTGCGGTTGTTGATGGTGATCTTCGTCGGAACACCCGCGTCAAGAGTGCTGAGAAAGTCAGCGTACTCCTGAAGCATATTCTGCTTATCGTCGTAGTCGGCGACAGCATAGTTGATGTCAGTAAACTTGAATGTTTTAGAGAACAGTTCTCTGCCGACCTGAAAGATACCGTCGTCGTAGACGCGCTTGATCGGGATCGCGTCCTGACAGGACTTAGGGGCGACAAAAGCCTCACTGTTCTTCTTTTTCATACTTAACAATGTCTTACTCATGGTTTTTCATGACCTCCTTCTTTCTCTTATCCAGATATGATTTAGACATTTCGTAGTAAAGGTTGGTGGATTTATAGGTCAGCTTTTTAGGCGTGAGGAACTCTGACTTGATCCATGCCCATAAAAACTTTTCTGCCGTCAAGCCGTTGTATTTCAAAAAGCCGAGTGCGGCAAACGGCGCGGCGGCGAGAATACAGATCCACGAAACGGTCTCCGTCCCCAAGATAGGCTTGAGGACAAAGAAGATAGATCCTGCCACTACGCAAGCGAGGACAGAAAAAATGAGCTGTCGTAAAGACAGCCCAAAGAATACTGCTTCCGAGTAGTTTCGGATTTCTTTGTTGATTTTTATTTCCATAGTTTTCCTCCTTACAGACCCATCATTTCACGAACGATGCGGTCGGACATTTTGACGGTTCCTACAAGGACAAGCATATTGAAGATCAACTGTCCTATGTAAGACCATACTTGGTTGACGGCTGACATACTTGAATCGACTTCCGGCGGCGTGGACGCAAACAGCGAGAAGATAATGCAAGCCAATACGATGATCGCGCCCTCTAAGCAGACGGCACAATAGCTTTTCAAGAACGTTTTTCCGACATTCTGCGACGGTTCACCGGCAAAGGTCGATAACGGTATCGGGGCGATCGCCGTATACATATACAGCTTAAAGAATCGACCGTAGACCGTCAGTATCAGTATCAGGGAAATGACCGTGACCACTAAGCCGCCGATCAGCGTTACCGCCCAAAGCGGTATACTCTCAAAGAATCCACAATCCTCGATCGCGCTGACGATATCATCGGGGAGCGCCAGATTGTTGGGATTTGTGATTCCCGAGGATGTGATGATCGTATTGATTACGCCTTGTATGATGGTGAATATGGTCAGCATCAATTCCATGCCTTGTGTGATGACCGCTTTTGCCAGAATGAATCGGACGAACAGTTTTAATGCGTGTTCGGGCTTTTTGACATCTGCAAAGCTGCCGCAGGTTTTCACCATGCCGACAACAAAGAACAGTACGAGCAAGCCCAGACCGACGCCCTGAACAGCGGTGTTGATATTCTGTATAACCGTCCATATCGTACCGCCGCGGAAATTCTGCGGAGTGGTCGTGATCAGACTCCAAATCTCCGACAGATAGCCGTTCCATGTAGAAAGGGCGTTTTCTAAGTTTTGAACAACCCAGTTATCAGACATTTTTGCACCTCCTTCGGGTTATTGTGGGGTATGCGCTTTTGACGCATACCCCTGTTTGTTATTATCCGATGATCAGGTTGAGGATCTCTTTCGCAAAGGTGATAACGACGCCGCCCGCAAGCGTCAGAAAGCCGTTCGCTCGCTGTGAGGGGTCATGACTCTTGAACGAAAGACCGACCTGAACGATACCGAGTCCGAGCAGGATCAGACCGATCGCACGGATCAGACCGAAGATGAAGTCGGACAGGTTATCAATGGCGCTGAGCGGATCGCTCGCCGCGAAAGCTGTCAGCGAAAAGGTGCTGAACATAAAAACAACCGCCATAATAACGGCGACATAGATCATAAATCCCTTCCTGACCTTTTTCGGCATCGGAAGTCTTTTGGTTTTGTTATTCTTTTTCATGGTATTCATAGTAATTTACCTCCATATTATTTGTGATTTCTTTTTTCATTTTTTCTTCAAGCTCTTCTTCTGTCAGCAGCTCGAAGTTGGTTTCGGGTATATCGTCGGCATAATCGCCGACAACATTACGGTAGGAGCAACGCCGCCATCTGCGCTGAGCGCGACGTTGGGGTGTTTGAGAATGTCGTATTTCAGGTCGAGGACAGGACGCTCACCACGGATAAAGAGGATCGCGTACCGGTTATCGAGCAAGCGGACTTCATCGGGCGTCATCAACTCACGACCGCTGATCTGATAGTTGGTCGAGTAATTACCGCTTCTGCCGGACGATTTGCCGTAGGTATTGGTATCTATTGTTTCCTTACCGAGCAGCTTTGAAACATATTCATGCGTAGACTGTTCATTACCGCCGAGGTAGAGAAACTCATCACAGTTGCCAACGATGCTTTCCCACTGCTTTTCAAATAGTGTTTTCAACTGTGCGAGGTTTTGCAGAATGATACTGACGAACACTTCACGTGAACGCATGACCGAGAGGATCTTATCAAAATCATCGGGCAGCGATACGTTGGCAAACTCGTCCATCAGGAAATGGACAGGCACAGGAAGTGCGCCGCCGTGAACATGGTCGGCAGAATAGAAAAGCTGTTGGAATAACTGCGTGTAGAGAATGGATACCAAAAAGTTGAACGACGAATCGTTATCCGGTATCAGCGCGAAAAGAGCGACTTTCTTTTCACCCATATCCGACAGGTTCAGCTCATCTACGGCTGTCATCGAGGCAAGGCTTTCCAGATTGAATTTTTCCAGTCTTGCCGCGAGGGTGATCTGAATGGATTTCAGCGTTTTGGGTGAGCCTGAATGATAGTTGCGGTAATACTTAACGGCGATATGTTCGGGGTTATCATATTCCAGACGGTCAAATAAATGATCTATTGCCGACGGCTGGGGATTTTCTTCATCCTCTATGTTGGCGGCTCTGAGCATCTCCATGACCATAGAGAAGTTCTGTTCATCCTCCGGCGCTTCATAGTGAAGATAATAGATCAATGCCGACAACAGCATTGATGCGGAAGTATCCCAGAACGGATCTTGGCTCTGTGCGCCTTTAGGGGTTGTGGACTTGAACAGGTTTGTCACTAACCGCTGCACATCGTTATCATTATGGATATAGACAAACGGATTGTAACAATGGCTTTTTTCCATGTTGATCAGATCAAGCACCCTGATCTCATATCCCTTCTTCTCCAAAAGAGCGCCCGTATCACGGATGATCTCGCCTTTCGGGTCAAGGATCACAAATGATGTATTAGCCTGCATCAGATTCGGCTTACAATAAAAGCGTGTTTTACCTGCGCCGGAGCCGCCGCAAACCAAAGTATTCAGATTGCGGCG
>CACWXE010000174.1 GCA_902764715.1 uncultured Ruminococcus sp.
CGCTGTTATACAAAACTGATCGCTATGGTTGTATCACCGTTGGCAAGTAACGCGGTGAGTTCATCCTGCGATTTGTCGGTGATGTGCCCGAGGCGCGTATATGCCCACGAGTTGGAGCCGTAGAACACGACGATCTGATCGCCCGAATAGAGTACGATATCGCCCGAATGGGTAGTTGTCTGTACATCGTTTCGCGGCAGGCTTGTACCGATGGAGCCGAACTGCTCAAAGCCGCCGTACATCGATAGAGGAATGGTCAGGATCTGATCGCGGCAGTATTCCTTCAGCGCCGCGACAGAATCGTTATCCTCCCACGCGACTGTGACCGGTGTACCGTCAATCGTCATCATCAATACCGGATCCTCCGTCTCAGTCGGCTGCTGTGCTTGTTCCTCGACAGGGAACCGACTGATTATCCCGGAGAGCCGACGCTGAATCAGCGTCACGTCAATCACGGACAACTCATCGTCACCGGAGACGATAGCAGCTTTTCTGTTTTCTTCCGAGATCAGCGGATTCACCCCGACTAAATGTCTTTGAATACGGGTAGCGTCAATGATCGTGATCTCACCGTCGCCGTCCGCATCGCCATATAGGATCGTGTTTTGTGTTGATACTGTTTCGTTGGACTCCGCATTGACGCCGACAAATAATACCGACAGCAGCATCAGGACTGTTATGGTAATGGTGATCATCTTTTTCATCATCACACCTCCGCTGTTATACAAAACTGATCGCTATGGTTGTATCACCGTTGGCAAGTAACGCGGTGAGCTCATCCTGCGATTTGTCGGTGATGTGTCCGAGACGCGTATATGCCCACGAATTGGAGCCGTAGAACACGACGATCTGATCACCCGAATAGAGCATGATATCGCCCGACTGCGTGGTCGTCTGCACATCGTTCTGCGGCAAGGTTGTTCCGATGGAGCCGACCTGCTCAAAGCCGCCGTACATCGACATCGGGACGGTCAGGATCTGATCACGGCAGTATTCCTTCAGCGCCGCGACAGCCTCGTTATCCTCCCACGCGACCGCGACAGGGGTATCCCCTATCTTCATCTCGAACACCTTTTCCGGCGCAGCTTCCTCGACCTGCGGCGGCTGTGTTGCCGGTTGCGGCACGACGGTTGCGGGAGGCGCTTGTGTCGCGGGAGCCTGCGTTGCGGCAGCGGTTGCAGGTTGGGTGGGCGCCTCAGTCGCCGCGGTCGGTTGTTGGGTCGCGCTCACGGTATCCTTTGTCGCCTCGGAGGGAACGGTATCGTTCGCTTTACTGCATCCCGCCAAGACCGCTATCATGATGACGCACAACAGTACGCATATCTGTTTTTTCATATCGTTCACCCCTGTGTTTCGATGGTTTTGATGAACTTTGCCGGTACGCCGCCGACCACAGTGCTCGGCTCGACGTCTTTATTGACGACCGCGCCTGCCGCGATGACGGCGCCGTCGCCGATCGTGACCCCCGGCAGGATGGTCACATTCGTGCCGATCCATACCTTACTGCCGATCTTGACAGGCTTCGGTAACAGATTCGCGCGCTTGTCGGGATCCATTTGATGGTTCAGTGTAGCGATCACGGTCTTGGGCCCGATCAAGGTACCGTCGCCGACGGTGATACCGCCCTGATCCTGGAACTGACATCCCGTGTTGATGAAAACATTTTTGCCGAGCGTGGTATTCTTGCCGCAATCCGTGTAAAACGGCGGGAACAGATACGCACCCTCGGGAAAGGGCTTACCTGTCAGCTCTTCCATCAATACGCCGATCTCCTCGGGCGTATGATAGGCGTTGTTCAGCTGTGCGGTGATCTTCATCGCCTCGTTGCTGAGCATCGTCATATGCTGATGGACTTCACCGCCCGCCTGTACCTCGGCGCCGCTGTCCATGATCCTGATAAATTCCTTTGTATTCATCTTACATCTTCCCGAAGAATTCTTCCATCTTGTCAAAGGGGATGACGTCCACATTGTCGTACAGATCGGTGTGCACCGCGTCGGGGATGATCATCAGCTCTTTGTTGTCGGTATATTGGCTGTCCTTGGTCATATTCTCGAACGCGTCCTTTCCGAAATAACAGGAATGTGCCTTCTCGCCGTGGATGACCAAAACAGCGGAGCGGATCTCGTTGCTGTATTGCAGGATCGGCTGGTTCATAAAGGACAGGCATCCGACGGTGTTCCAGCCCTCATTGGAGTTGAGAGAGCGCTCGTGATAGGCTCTGCCCTTGTAGTACTCGCTGTAGTCCTTGACGAAGAACGGCAGATCCTCGGGCACGGGCAGTTCGACGCAACCGCCGCCGCGGGAATATTCGCCCTTCTTATACTCGGCGGTTCTCAGGTCGTTCAGCGCGGTCTTTTTCTCATAGCGCTGTGCTTCACTGTCCTCCGCGTCAAAATAACCGTTGGCGTTGACGCGGGTCATGTCATACATGGTGGACACTACTGTCGCCTTGATGCGGGTATCGAGCGCCGCGACGTTCATCGCCATGCCGCCCCATCCGCAAATGCCGATGATACCGATGCGGTCGGGATCGACCTGATCGTGGCAGGACAGGTAATCGACAGCCGCTTGAAAATCCTCAGTGTTGATATCGGGCGAAGCCATGTATCTCGGCATACCACCGCTCTCACCGGTGAAGGACGGATCGAACGCGATCGTCAGAAATCCACGCTGAGCCATCGTCTGGGCATAGAGTCCCGAGCACTGTTCCTTGACAGCGCCGAACGGACCGCATACCGCGATCGCGGGCAGCTTGCCCTCAGTGTTCTTCGGGATATACAGATCAGCCGCCAAGGTGATGCCGTAACGGTTGATGAAGGTGACCTTGCTGTGATCGACCTTGTCGCTCTGCGGGAAGGTCTTGTCCCATACCTGTGTCATTTTTAACTCTGCGGTTTTCATCATGATGATCGCTCCTTTTTCTTTGTTGTGCTTATTATAATCCACAACTCTACAAATAACAAATACTTATATTAAATAGATAACTATGCTTTACAAGCATAGTAAAACCGTGTATAATGGATTTAGTATATTAGAACCTATCGAATCGGTTGAGATTTCCACAGCTCTGTAGAGCCTAGCGATGATTATTAACATGAGGTGAGCGTATGGAATTTCGTGTGTTACAATACTTTTTGGCTGTGACAAGAGAGGGCAATATCTCGGCGGCGGCACAATCACTGCATCTCTCTCAGCCGTCATTATCACGCCAGCTCAAGGAGCTGGAGGAAGAACTCGGCGTCACCCTGTTCCTCCGCGGCAGAAGGCGGATCGAACTGACCGAAGAAGGGCTGATCCTGCGCAAGCGCGCGAGCGAGATGATGCAGCTGATGGAGCTGACCGAGAGCGAGATCAGTGAGGTCAAAAACGATATCTCCGGCAGTCTGAGTATCGGCGCGGGTGAATCGCGCTCCATGCGGCGCGTCACGGCGGTGTTCAAGCACCTCAAGGATGAATACCCCAATATCAGGCTGAACGTCGTCAGCGGCGACACCGAGGATCTGCAGGATCGTCTTGACCGCGGACTGCTCGACTTTGCGCTGATCTTCACCGATTTTGACAAAGAAACCTATCATTATCTGACCTTGGACGAAAAAGAGATCTTCGGCGTGATCATGCGTAAGGATTGTGATTTGGCAGAGAAAGAGGTGATCGCCATCAAGGACTTGTACCACAGACCCCTGATCGTCTCGCGCGCGAACGGATTACAGCTGTTCAACAGCGCACAGGTCAGGCATTTGCAGATCGCCGCCACCTACAACCTGCTTTACAACGCGTCTCTGATGGTGGAGGACGGCATCGGCTGTGCGATATCCTTCGATAAGCTGGTGGACACCTCGGAAAGCTCTCCGCTGTGTTTCAGACCCCTCTCCCCTGAGATCTCCGTGCGTCCGACGCTGATCTGGAAGCGGGATCAAAAGCTGTCGATCGTCTCTCAGCTATTCATCGACAGGCTGAGCAACAAGTGATAATGCAACAACTATTTTGCCGCGGAGCTATACACGCATTTTCCGTCCTCGCAATGAATATCTTGAATAGAAAAAGAACTTGCCGTGTGACAAGTTCTTTTTTCTTTATGTTATCATTGTTCAGTTACTTTTGAACGGCTCTATCCCCGCCATATGCAGCGGTTCCTTGCGGAACACTTCGTAGTTAATCCCGACGGAGGAAAGCTCCTTGAGGAAGAGTTCGATGAATCGATCCGCCTTGAAGGTCTGCGAGATCGACAATACAAAGTTGTGATTATTACAGAAGAT
>CACWXE010000175.1 GCA_902764715.1 uncultured Ruminococcus sp.
GCGAAGGCGATCGGCGTGATCATCACTAATCCCGAGTTCGCCGACGTCCGCTCCTTAGAGGGCGTTGCGCCCACCAAGAACCACGCGGTTCCCACGATCGCGGTCCCCACCACCGCCGGTACCGCCGCGGAGGTCACCATCAACTACGTCATCACCGATGTGCAGAAGGAGCGCAAGTTCGTCTGCGTTGACGAGCATGACATCCCCGAGATCGCGGTTGTCGATCCCGACATGATGAGCAGTATGCCCACGGGTCTGACCGCCTCCACCGGTATGGACGCGCTGACTCACGCTATCGAGGGCTACACCACTGCCGCGGCATGGGAGATGACCGATATGTTCCATCTCGAGGCGATCCGCTTGATCGCGAAGCATCTGCGCGGCGCTGTCGAGAACAAGCCCGAGGACAGAGAAGGTATGGCGCTGGCGCAGTACATCGCCGGTATGGGCTTCTCCAACGTCGGCTTGGGTATCGCGCACAGTATCGCTCACACCCTCGGCGCGCACTATGACACACCGCATGGCGTTGCGTGCGCGATGATGCTGCCGATCGTCATGGAATACAATCAGGAATACACCGGTGAGAAGTTCCGAGAGATCGCGCGCGCGATGGGCGTAGAGGGCGTAGACGGCATGTCGCAGGCAGAGTATCGCAAGGCGGCGATCGACGCGGTCAAGCAGCTCTCCAAGGACGTCGGTATCCCCGAGAAGAACGAGAAGGTCAAGGCAGAGGATCTGGAGGTTCTCGCCGCTGACGCGTACGCGGACGCCTGCCGTCCCGGCAATCCCAGAGAGACTAACGTCGAGGATCTGAAAGAGCTGTATAAGAAGATCATGGCGTGATTCAATGAGGAATTAGGAATGAGGAATTAGGAATTGACCATAGAGCAACTGTGTCCGCTTTCCTGATCGATCATTAATCTCCTTTTCTCGTCGTTTTCAAACTCCAAAACCATAACACATGATAAAAACTCCCGGGTCGTAATGACTCGGGAGCTTTGTTATGTAGTGATTCTATTGAGTAGCCTAAGCAACCCTCAGTCAGCGTCAACAAGTTGTCGCTGACAGCCCTCCTCAGCGGAGACAGCAGACCCCTTTGTCCGCTTTGCGGACATTTCCCCTAACAGGGGAATCTCCTTAGGAAAGGGAGCCTGTAGATAGCATTATGTAGCGTAAGCCTTATTCCTCCTCAGCGGGGATATCGCCGGTACAATGCGGGCACTTGGTCGCGTTGATGTTGACCTCTTCACAGCAGTGCGGGCACAGCTTGGTGGTCGCCTCTTCTTCCTCTTCTTTCTTCTTCTTGCCGATGGTCATCACCTTGTTGATGCCCTTGACCATCAGGAAGATGATCAGCGCCATGATCAGGAAGTTGATGACAGCGGTCAGGAATGCGCCGTAACGGATCTCGACGTCGCCGACCTTCGCGACCAGCTGAGAGAAATCAAGTCCGCCGAAAAGACCTAAGATCGGGGAAATGATATCATTGGTCAGCGAGGTAACGATCGCGCTGAACGCGCCGCCGATGATAACGCCGACTGCCAAATCCATGACATTACCGCGCATGATGAATTCTTTGAATTCGCTCATAAATTTTTTCATGTTCTGCACTCCTTTTTTATTCTTTATCGGAATTATCCGATGAAATACAAGATAAGCCTCCCCCTTGAGGGGAAGGTGTCTCCGGCAACTTGTTGACGGTGACGGATGAGGTGGAAGCCTTTCCACTCCATCAGTATTCAACATAGGACAGAAGCGTTTCCACCTCATCCGACCAATTCACCTTTAACGGTGAATTGCCCACCTTCCCCTCAAGGGGAAGGCTATATTACAATGTCACCTTATGGAAGACCTTCTTGCCCTTTTTGATGATCACATGACCCTTCTCGAAGGCGTCCTTGCTCACCATATGGAACATATCGGTGATCTTCTCATCATCCAGCGAGATACCGCCCTGCTTGATCAGGCGCTTGCCCTCTCCCTTTGAGGGGATCAGGTTGCATTTGATCAGCAGATCGAGGATCGAAATGCCCTCGTCGGTGAAATCATCGTCGGTGATCTCGGTGGTCGGCATGTTATCGGTGTTCGCGCCGCCGCCGAAGAGCGCTCTGGCGCCCTCCTGCGCCTTATTCGCCTCTTCCTCACCGTGGATCATCTTGGTCAGCTCATAGGCTAAGATCTCTTTCGCCTTGTTCAGCTGGGAGCCCTCCCACTGTGCCATCTCTTCGATCTGATCGAGCGGCAGGAAGGTCAGCATCTTGAGGCACTTGATGACGTCGGCATCGTCGACGTTGCGCCAGTACTGATAGAACTCGAACGGCGTGGTCTTGTTCGCGTCGAGCCATACCGCGCCCTTTTGGGTCTTGCCCATCTTCTTGCCCTCGGAGTTGAGGAGCAGGTTGATGGTCATGGCGTAAGCGTCCTTGCCGAGCTTTTTGCGGATCAGCTCCGTACCGCCGAGCATATTGCTCCACTGGTCGTCGCCGCCAAACTGCATATTGCAGCCGTATTTCTGATACAGAGCGTAGAAATCGTAGCTCTGCATGATCATGTAGTTGAATTCGAGGAAGGATAAGCCCTTCTCCATGCGCTGCTTGTAGCACTCCGCGCGCAGCATGTTGTTGACCGAGAAGCACGCGCCGACCTCACGGAGCAGCTCGACATAGTTGAGATCGAGCAGCCAATCGGCGTTATTGACCATCATCGCCTTGTCATCGGAGAAGTCGATGAACTTGGACATCTGCTCCTTGAAGCAGTCGCAGTTATGCTGGATAGTCTCCTTGGTCATCATCTGGCGCATATCGGTTCTGCCGGACGGATCGCCGATCATCGCGGTACCGCCGCCGATCAGAGCGATCGGCTTATTGCCCGCGAGCTGTAAGCGCTTCATCAGGCACAGCGCCATAAAGTGGCCGACGTGCAGGCTGTCGGCAGTCGGGTCGAAGCCGATATAGAAAACAGCCTTGCCGTTGTTCACTAAATCTCTGATTTCTTTTTCATCGGTAACCTGCGCGATCAGGCCGCGGGCTACCAGTTCTTCATATACTCCCAAAAGATTTCCTCCTAAACTCAAAACGGTCATTGCGAACCTCGTTCACGAGGTGTGGCAATCTCAACCGAATAGTGTTATATCAATTCTGTAGTATAGTATAGCTTTAATTCATTAAAACGTCAAGACGTTATCGAAAATAGCATCCGTTTTCTAAGGGAGGTGGCAACGAGTAAAGCGAAGTTGACGGAGGGTTGCCATCTGTACATAAAACAATTCAACCCCCAGTCTGCTTTGCAGACAGCCTCCTCGCCGGAAGCGGCTCCCCCCTTGTCCTTCGGACATTCCCCCAACGGGGGTACCTTAGGAAAGGGGGCCTATCTTACCACGGATCATCGTCGTCGGATGTTCCTTCTCCCTCACCGGCGGCGTCATCCTCCGGTGAGCCGAGCATATTGTTGCGCTCGAGCCAATCGTTCATGGTGATCAGCACCTCACGCGGCTTGGAGCCCTGATGCGGGCCGACGATGCCCATCTGCTCCATGTCGTCGATCATTCTGCCGGCTCTCGCGTAACCGACCTTGAGACGGCGCTGGAGCATGGAGGTGGACGCCTGTCCGCTTTCGATGACGAACTTGATCGCGTCCTCCATCATGGAGTCGACCTCGGGCGCGTTGCCGGGTGTGACGCCGCCATCCTTGCCCTTGTTGCCGTTGAGCTCCTCCGCGGCGATCTTGCGGATCTTGTCCTCGATCTCCTTGTTGTACTCGGCGGTATGGGATTTTTTGAGGAAGGCGGTGACGCGGTCGATCTCATCGTCGCGGACGAGACGGATGCGGAATACAGCCTTCTTTTAAGCCCCAGGGAATATACGGTCGGGCTCGGCATGAAAAAGAATACTAAAGCGGAAGACCTGGAGAAGTTCTTTCTCGAGATGCTTGCTGATCACGGCCTTCAGCCGGAGGGCCATCTCGTAGGGCAGGGCGGTCAGGTCCCCGCCGTGGTGCTCTGCGCCCAGGCGGCCCATCTGCATCATGTCGGTAGCAGTGTGTCCTCCCGGCATGCCATCCATTATTCCTGAATAGCCGAGGAAGTGAAGTATGTAGTATACGGCAACCATCATGATGCATGTCAAAAGGTATGGGACATAGAGCCTGCCGTTTTCCTGCTTCTGCACAATGCCGATGACCTCGTAATCGCGGATATAGCTGTTTTCCTCCTGCCAGATCAGATCCTTGCGCTGC
>CACWXE010000176.1 GCA_902764715.1 uncultured Ruminococcus sp.
CGATCTCAAAGCAGGCGATATCGCCATGTGCGCCTTGGGGGTCGTGCTCGGTCTGGGTCTGAGTTTTCTGTTCATGAACCTGATGGATAAGCCCCCTACAGTAGAGTTTATGGCGTTGGATACGCTGTAGAGTGTAGCGGCGATCTGCATTTTCCGCGTTTCCTTCCGCAACACGGTGGTACATCTGATCCAGGCGGGCGAGTTCAACAGCGAGGAATACGACAGAACTCTGATCGTCGGCGCGGGTAACGCCGCGCGCATGATCCTGCAGGAGATCAAATACGCGCAACAGGATCAGAACAATCCTTCCAACATGATCCTGCCGGTGTGCATGGTGGATGATGATCCGTCCAAATTCCACACCAAGCTGATGGGCGTGGAGGTCGTCGGACTCACCAAGGACATCCCGCTGGTATGCCGCCAGTATAATATCGACCTCGTAATCTTTGCGATCCCCTCCTGCACCGAGGAGGAGCGCAAGCGCATCATGGGCTACTGCTCCGAATCCGGCTGCCGCATCAAAACGGTGCCTTATTTGAGTCAGCTCTTTCTGGATGACGATTCGACCCAGATCCTCTCGCAGATCAAGGATATCAAGATCGAGGATCTGCTCGGCAGACCTCCGATCACCTTCAATAAAAAGAAGATCCGCGATTTTATCAACGGCAAGATCTGCATGGTCACGGGCGGCGGCGGTTCCATCGGCTCCGAGCTGGTGCGCCAGATCGCCAAGTACAATCCCGAGCAGATTATCATCGTGGATATCTATGAAAACAACGCCTATGACATCCAGCAGGAGCTGTACATCGAGTACGGCGACAGCCTGGATCTCGTCACGCTGATCGCGTCTGTGCGCGACTACGCGAAGATGGACAGCATCTTTGCGGAGTACCGTCCGCAGGTCGTGTTCCACGCGGCGGCGCATAAGCATGTTCCGCTGATGGAGGTATCTCCGACCGAGGCGGTCAAGAACAATATCTTCGGCACTCTCAACATGGTGAATCTTGCCGAAAAATACGAGGTGGAGCGCTTTGTCATGATCTCCACCGATAAAGCGGTCAACCCCACCAACGTCATGGGCGCTACCAAGCGCTGTTGTGAGATGATCGTGCAGAACCATTCCCACAAGGGCGGCAAGACCGAATTTGTCACCACGCGATTCGGCAACGTGCTGGGCTCCAACGGCTCGGTCATTCCGCTGTTCCGCCGACAGATCGAGGCGGGCAGACCTGTTACCGTCACCCATCCCGATATTATCCGTTACTTTATGACCATCCCCGAGGCGGTATCGCTGGTGCTGGAAGCCGGCGCGATCGCTAACGGCGGCGAGATCTTCGTGCTCGATATGGGCGATCCCGTCAAGATTACCACCCTCGCCGAGAACCTGATCCGCATGTACGGCAAGGTGCCGTATCGTGATGTCGAGATCAAGTTCACCGGCTTACGCCCCGGCGAAAAGCTCTATGAGGAGCTGTTGATGGATGAAGAAGGTCTGCAAAAGACCGATAACAAGAAGATCTTCATCGGCAACCAGATCGAAACCGATCCCGAAAAGCTGAACCGACAGCTTGACGAGCTGCATGAGATCGTCGAGACCAACGATAATGACGCGACCGTCAAGAAGCTCGAGAGCATGGTGGACACCTTCCATCATAATGTAAACTGATTTGTATATGCTTTTTTAAACGCGAGTGAATGCGTCTTCGGTTCCCGATATCATTCACCGAACATAGGAGGTTAACATGAAAGTATTGCTGACCGGCGGCGCCGGGTATATCGGCAGCCATACCGCCGTCGAGATGATCGAAGCGGATCATGAGGTTGTCATCGCCGATAACTTTGACAACAGCTCACCCAAGGTCATCGACCGTATCGAGACCATTACCGGCACCCGTCCGATCCTTTATGAGCTGGACGTCGCGGATCGCTCCGCGGTGGACGCGATGTTCCAGAGAGAAAACTTTGACGCCGTGGTGCATTTCGCGGGACTCAAGGCGGTAGGTGAGAGCTGCGCTATCCCTGTGCGCTATTACCGCAACAATATCGACACCACCCTCACTCTCTTAGAGGTGATGAAAAAGCGCGGTGTTCACAATATCGTGTTCAGCTCTTCGGCGACCGTTTACGGCATCCCCGAGGAAGTGCCGCTCAGAGAGGGTATGCCGACCTCCTGCACCAACCCCTACGGCTGGACAAAATACATGAATGAACAGATCCTGACAGACGCCGCGACCGCGGATCCCGAGTTGAGTGTAGTGCTGCTGCGCTACTTCAATCCCATCGGCGCGCACAAGAGCGGTCTGATCGGCGAGAATCCCAACGGCATCCCCAATAATCTCATGCCTTATATTACGCAGGTGGCTGTCGGCAAGCTGGAGCGCCTCGGCGTATTCGGCAACGATTATCCCACCCATGACGGCACCGGTGTGCGCGATTACATCCACGTCGTTGATCTGGCACAGGGTCACCTCAGGGCGATCGACTATGCTGCCGCGCACAAGGGCGCCGAGATCTTCAACCTCGGCACCGGCGTCGGCTACAGCGTGCTGGATATCGTCAACGCCTTTATGAAGGTCAACGATATCGAGATCCCCTATGACATCAAGCCCCGCCGCGCGGGCGACAGCTGAACTGGACAGCGCAGTACGGCATCGAAGAGATGTGCCGCGACAGCTGGAACTGGCAGAAGAACAACCCGAAGGGATATTGAGGTGCTGTCCAAGAAGCGAAGCACACTGTGAGGAATTAGTAATTAGGAATTAGGAATGAGGAATTAATGGTGGGCGCCGCCCACACCCATTTATATGCCTAACTTAATACTTGATAAAAAGCAGGTAACGCTCGAAACTCTGTTAATAGAGTCTCGAGCGTTTTTGTTTGTTGCTATTATATCAATTCAAAAGCCATAGGCTTTCCCTTCGCCTCCCTTTGGTAAAGGGAGGTGCTGAACGCAAGTGAAGCGGAGGGATTGCCGCAATGTTTGAGCGAAGCGAGTAACCATAATTCCTAATTCCTCACTCCTAATTCCTCATTATTTATTATTCCATAAAATCCAGCGCATGAAAGCGGGAAATTTACACCATAATGCCGATAGGGTTTCGATAGGGATTTCTTGACATTTTTACCCTCTTATGATAAAATTTTAACGTATGGTGTATCCGTATATACTGTATGTTAAAACAGCCCTTTCAAAGGAGGTCAAGAGGTCTGTTAGCGCCGGGACCGTAATAGGTTGACGAGGTTTGGCGGTTATCGAAAGATTCGGCGGATGCCGCCACGGCAAAATACGCAAGTTCATGCGAGATCACACAAGGTGGTTTCTTCATAGGCTGCAAGGGGCAGCTTTCTGTAATACTCGGAAGGTATTTTACATAAAATATTTTGCGTACAGCGTGTCGTAAGAGAGAAACGAAAAAGCAGAATCAACACTGTAACAGAGGTTTTTTTCGTCGCTTTATCAAAAATACAAACCTACTATTTTACGGAGGTAATTATTATGAGAGTTGTAATTCAGGACAATTACGATAAGATGTGCAAGTGGGCTGCGAACTATATCGCCGCTAAGATCAACAACCATAAGAAGGGACTGCTTTTGAATCGTCCTTTCGTCCTCGGCCTTCCCACAGGTTCTTCTCCCATCGGAGTTTACAAGGAGCTTGCTCGCATGAATAAGGCGGGCGAGGTCAGTTTTGAGAATGTCGTGACCTTCAACATGGACGAATATCTCGGACTGCCCCGCGAGCATGACCAGAGCTACTGGTACTTCATGCACGACAATTTCTTTAATCATCTTGTCGACATGAAGCCCGAGAACATCAACATCCTCAACGGCATGACTGATGATCCCGAGGGTGAGTGCGCGCGCTATGAAGAGAAGATCGCTCTCTACGGCGGCATCGACCTGTTCATGGGCGGTATCGGCGTTGACGGCCATATCGCGTTCAACGAGCCGTTCACCAGCCTTGCATCCCGCACCGGCGTCCGCAACCTGACCACCGACACCCGTATCGTCAACTCCCGTTTCTTCGGCAACGACCCCGAGGCTGTACCCGCTCAGGCACTGAGCGTCGGCGTAGGCACCGTTACCGACAGTAAGGAAGTTCTGATCCTGATCAACGGCCATAACAAGGCTAAGGCGCTGGCTGAGACCGTAGAGGGCTCTGTCAGCCACAAGTGGACCTGTTCCGCTCTGCAGATGCACAACGGCGCGATCATCGCCTGCGATGAGGCGGCATGCGACGAGCTGACCGTCGGCGCTTACAAATACTTCCTCGATATCGAAAAGAAAGAGAGACTGTAAACCAATGTATACCATTAAGGATTTATACGACCTTGACCATACGCTTGCAAAGGATTATCTTGCACAGTTCACCTATCCCTGGGAGGCGTTAAAGGGTATCAAGGACATGATCATCGCGCTGGGCGAGACCCTCGGCGATGACTATGAAGAGAGAGAGCCCCAGGTTTGGGTGCACAAGACCGCCAAGGTCTTTGACTCCGCTTATCTCGGCGCTCCCTGCATCATCGGCCCGAACACCGAGGTGCGCCAGTGCGCGTTTATCCGCGGATCGGCTCTGGTCGGCGCTGACTGCGTCGTCGGCAACTCCGCCGAGCTCAAGAACGTCATCCTCTTCGATCACGTTCAGACCCCGCATTATAACTATGTCGGCGATTCGATCCTGGGCTACTTCTCCCACATGGGAGCGGGCTCCATCACCTCGAACGTCAAGTCCGACAAACAGCTTGTTGTCGTCCACAACGGCACTGAGAAGATCGAGACCGGACTCAAAAAATTCGGCGCGATGCTCGGCGACTATGTCGAGGTCGGCTGCAACGCTGTATGCAACCCCGGCACCGTGATCGGCAGACACTCTAACGTCTATCCGACCTCCTGCGTGCGCGGTGTTGTTCCCGAGAACTGCATTTGGAAAAACAGCGGTGAAATCGTAGAAAAGAGGTAATTCCCATGGGTAAATATTTCGGTACAGACGGCTTCCGCGGTGAAGCGAACAAGGATCTGACCTTTGATCACGCCATCAAGATCGGCCGTTTCCTCGGCTGGTACTACGGCGCGAATCAGGGAAAAAAGGCGAAGGTGCTGATTGGTAAGGATACCAGACGCTCTTCGTATATGTTCGAGTATGCGCTGTGCACCGGTCTGATGGCAAGCGGCGCTGACGCTTACATCATGCACGTCACCACCACCCCGTCTGTCGCTTACATCACCCGCATCGACGACTTCGACTGCGGTATCATGATCTCCGCCTCTCACAATCCGTTCTATGACAACGGTATCAAGGTGCTCAACGGCAACGGTGAGAAGATGGAGGAAGAGACCCTGCTGAAGGTTGAGGAATACATCGACGGCAAGATCGATATCCCCGTCGCTGAGCGCGAGAATATCGGCAGAACCGTTGACTATGTCGAGGGTCGTAACCGTTACATCGGCTACCTGATCTCCATGAGCAAGTACAGCTTTAAGGGCGTCAAGGTAGGTCTTGACTGCGCGAACGGCGCTGCTTGGAGTATCGCCAAGGGCGTGTTCAATGCGTTGGGCGCCAAGACCTATGTCATGAACGACAGTCCCGACGGCTATAACATCAACACCGACTGCGGCTCCACCCATATCGAGCACTTACAGAAGTTTGTGGTCGACAATGGTCTGGATATCGGCTTCGCCTATGACGGCGATGCTGACCGCTGCTTATGCGTAGATGAAAAGGGCAATGTCGTCACCGGCGACCACATCCTCTATGTCTACGGTCTGTATATGAAGGAGCGCGGCAAGCTGCTCAACAACAAGGTCGTCACCACGATCATGAGTAACTTCGGACTGTACAAGGCGCTCGACAAGGTCGGCATCGAGTATGAAAAGACCAAGGTCGGCGACAAGTATGTTTATGAGAATATGGTGCAGACCGGCAACCGCATCGGCGGTGAGCAGAGCGGTCACATCATCTTCAGCAAGTACGCCACTACCGGCGACGGCATACTGACCTCTCTGAAAATGATGGAGGTCATGCTCGCTAAGGAGAAGCCCATGAGCGAGCTGGCGGCTCCCTGCGTATTCTATCCGCAGGTGCTCAAGAATGTCCGCGTCAAGAGCAAGCCCGACGCGCAGAACGATCCCGATGTACAGGCGGCTGTCAAGAAGGTCGCCGATGAACTCGGCGAGGACGGTCGTATCCTTGTCCGCGAGAGCGGCACCGAGCCCGTCATCCGCGTGATGGTCGAGGCAGGCTCGGACGAGGTCTGTGAGAAGTACGTTGATCAGGTCATCGAAGTCATCACGGCGAAGGGTCATCTTGCCTAAGGCACGCGTGCCCTTGTTCCGCCTTTTGGATACGCTGACTGTTGATTCACCTATTATCAACGGCGTGACATACAGGCATCTGATTTAACATTCAATGTTTTGAGAAGAGCTGTTGCGGAAACGCAGCGGCTCTTTTTAATCAGGAATTAGGAATGAGGAATTAGGAGTGAGAAATGCGGAGTTATCGAACGACGCAACGTGACAGAGAACTGTAGGGGCGGGGCTTGCTCCTCCCGAAGTATTTTTATTCTGTTTCAACGCGAAGCATATTCCTGTTTCCGTAGGGACGATCATAGATCGTCCGAGAATGACGGGCGTTGCGATGATCGAAAACCGTAGATAGGGAACAATCGCCGCTATTATGCGGACGAGCAATGCTCGTCCCTACACAGACAAACCGAATAATCATACAATGTCACAGAGAATCTGTACCCACCATATTACAATACATC
>CACWXE010000177.1 GCA_902764715.1 uncultured Ruminococcus sp.
TTCTTCCGGTTTGATTTTCCTGTTTTTGGACATAACAATGCTCCCTTCATGGTTAACAGTGTTTTTTATTTCACTGTCTTCCATAAAGGGAGCATACCACTCAGGCGAAGGGAGCCTTTTATACGTATCATCATTATTCAAATAGTCATTGCGAGGCATTTATGCCGTGGCAATCTCAACCAAAATTCAAAAAACAGTCATTACGAAGTCCCTTTAGGGACTGTGGCAATCTCAACCGATTAATAATGGGATAAGCTTATCATGCCCACGGATCATCCTTTTGCGGTATGCGAACGCCGACCATGATCATCTGCTCGCTCAAGTACCATTTACCCTCGGAGGGCTTGAGGCGCAGCTTGATCTGGCGGGGTGAATCCGCACCGCCGGAGTTGAGGTGCAATGTCGCCCAGCCCTCGTTTTGGAACGAGTACGGATTGGAGAAAACCGTTACGGTAAAGGGTTGAGAGGGCGTGTAGTTGTTGGCGGGAGTTGCCCCGGCAAAATAGGAGAAAGGAATGTGCTTTCCGTCACGAAAACGGTCGTTCAAAAAGCTGATCTCATACGGCGAGAGCGGCGCGGGACCTTTAAGGAAATCAAGCATGTCCTTGCCGATCTCGGGAGCGGCGGCATAAGCGCACAGGGCGCATACCGTCAGCGCGGCGGTCTTATACGCGTGTCAAGGTTCGCCTCGGTCAGGCGCTTCATCTCTTCGACGCTTTCCGGAAGCGCGTTGAATACAAAGGTAAAGCTGCCCTCCGCGGGCTTGGCGGCATTTGCCGCGGGAGTGGCGTTCAGATTATCAAAAATACTCATGTCGGAAACCTCCTTTATTACCATCATCTTACCATCCTATGCGCCTTTTGTAAATAAATATTTGCATGTTGCGGCGGTTTATAGTATGATGAACGTATGAAGATCGAGTATGTTGTTTTGGATGAAAACTTAAAATGGGAAGAACTCAAAGGATCTGTCGCGCTCCTGCCGCCCGAACGGCAGAATAAGATCGCGCGCTACCGCTTTGAAAAGGACAAGCTACTGTCGCTTGCGGCAGGACTGCTGATCCGCCGCGCGATAGGGGAGAGCCCGATCTTTTTCGGCGAGCATGACAAGCCCTATGCGGAAATCGGCGTGTTCTTTTCGGTATCCCACAGCGGCAGGGTAGCGGCGATCGCGACCGATGACGCGGAGGTGGGATTGGATATCGAGCGGCTCCCCGATGAAAGCCGCCTCAAGATCGTCGATCGGTTTTATCACCCACGTGAGCGCACGTATGTGAAGGGGTCACAGGATCCGTGCCGCGCCTTTTGCGAGATATGGACGCGCAAGGAAGCGGTGCTCAAAATGACGGGTGAAGGGATCAGCACCGACCTGACCGCCTTTGATACCACCGCCTTACCGCTCAGCGCTCAGTTATATACGAGTGCGTTGGATGGTTACTGTCTGTCTGTCTGCTCCGCTGAGCCGATAGGGGATAAAGTAATTGATATTTCTGAATTAGAATTAAAAGATTTGCTGTAAAGAAAAGCTCCTTCACATAATGGAGCTTCGAACTGCATAAAGCCTCCCTTTGGTAAAGGGAGGTGGGCTCGCTTGCGAGGTCGGAGGGATTGCATTATTTGACCGACCGAAGGGAGATACTATGTTATGATACTTTGCGATAACATCAAGATATATAATTGAGATACTCGCTTCGCTCAAACAATTTAGTACAATCCCTCACCCGCTCCCGCGGGAGCTCCCTTTACCAAAGGGTGCCTTTTTAGTGACAGCACGTCGCACACGACCCTTTTCCCAAAAACAACTGCTCATATATTAAATTCATTACGGCAAAATAAAAGCTCCTTCGTGTGAAGAAGCTTTCTGTTTCATAATAGAATTGTCATTGCGAACCCCGACAGGGGTGTGGCCATCTCAACCGATTATTCCTTGATCGGTTTCTTCTTGGTCGCCAGCGCCGAGATAATACGCCTGTTCTTTACGCGCTTGACAGTGAAGATCACATCCTTGTACTCGACGCGCTGTCCGCGGATGGGAAGTTCGCCCAACTGCTCAACGATAAAGCCGCCGACGGAGTTGCTCTCGATCTCGTCATCGGGCTTGATCTCGAACAGCTCGAACAGTTCGTTCAGATCCATATCGCCCGATACCAGATAGCGGTTTTCACCCAGCTTGGTACAGGTATGTTCCACATCCTCGTCCTCGTCCCAGATGTCGCCGACGATCTCTTCGAGCAGATCCTCCATCGTGACGATGCCGAGAAATCCGCCGTATTCGTCGGTGACGATCGCGATATGCAGGCGGTTGGCGCGGAAATCGTTGAGGATATCGGAGAGCTTGAGGTTCTTGTAGATGAAGTGGGCGGGGGTGATCAGCGCGCGCAGATCGACCTCGCCGTCGATGACCTTCTCTAAGTAGTCGCGCGTATGCAGGATGCCGATGATGTTGTCGATGTCGTCCTCATAGACAGGGATGCGCGAATAGCGCTCGCGGATGATCAGGTCATGGATCTCTTGTTTATCATCATTGATGTCGATCGCGGTAACGTCGACGCGCGGCGTCAGGATCTCCTGCGCGGTCTTTTCATCGAATTCCAGCGCCGACTGCACCAGCTCGCTTTCCTGTTCCTCGAGGATACCTTCTTCCTCGATGCTTTCGATGATGTATTTGAGCTCGTCCTCCGTCACGGAGGGGGAGTTCTTTTTGATATGTCCGATCTTCATCACCAGACTTTTGATGCCGGTGAAGAGAAATACCAGCGGTGTCAGGATGTAGGTGAAGATCTTGAGGGCCAGTCCGGTGTGCAGGACGATACCGTCGCTCTTTTCCTTGCCGATACACTTCGGGATGACCTCGCCGAAGGTCAGCACCAACAGCGTCGTGCCGCCGGTCGCGATCGCCGCACCGTAGTTCTCGAACAGGTTCAGGCACAGGATCGTCGCGAGTGACGAACATCCGAGGTTGACGACATTGTTGCCGATCAATATCGCGGTCAGCGCTTTATCAAAGTTGTCGCATACCCACAGCGCGTGTACGGCACGCCGGCTGCCGGCGTCGATCAGCGATTTCAGACGGATGGTGTTGGCAAAGGAATAAGCCGTCTCCACACATGAGAAAAAGCCCGACAATAGAATCAATACGGCGATGACGACGCCGTATACAGCATTAGTGCTCATTGTTCCTCCAAGTATAAAGCCTCCCTTTGGTAAAGGGAGGTGGGTCAAAACTTGTTTTGACTCGGAGGGATTGTATCAATCACCAAATATCATAGCAATTTAATTGTTTGTTTTTTCCGAGACAAAATGTCGCGGTCGATCAATTATTGCAATCCCTCAGTCTCCGTTCGTAGACAGCCTCCTCGCCGGAAGCAGCTCCCTTTACCAAAGGGAGCCTTATATACAATAAGCATACACTATCCGCATTTAATTAATATGACAATTTAGAAATATAATCATTTTTCTCTTGAAGAATTTGCGAGTTAATGGTATACTGTATCTTGGTGAATTACGAAAGCCTCATACATGATTTAGTTTGTCCCACATATAATAGCACTGAGGTGATTGTATGCGGAACGACAACGAGATCCCCGAGGAAAACGAAAACAACGAGCCTGCCGATCAAAAGCCGCGTGACAGCGTCACCGCGATGGGCAGCGTGATCACCCATCGTGGTGAGGATATCATCTACTGTCTGACCGTGATCGGTCAGATCGAGGGGCATTATATCCTGCCGCCGTCCAACAAAACGACCAAGTATGAGCATGTGATCCCATCACTGCTCGCCATCGACGAGGATGAGGATATCGACGGACTGCTTGTTCTGCTCAATACCTCGGGCGGCGATGTGGAGGCGGGGCTCGCGATCGCGGAGATGATCGCGGGGATGAAGAAGCCCTCGGTCTCACTGGTGCTCGGCGGCGGTCACAGCATCGGTATTCCTCTGGCGGTCGCGTGTGACAGGAGCTTTATCGTCAGTACCGCGTCCATGACGGTACATCCCGTGCGCACTACGGGGCTGACGGTCGGCGCGCCGCAGACCTATCGGTATTTTCAGAAGATGCAGGACCGTATCATGCGCTTCACGGTAGAGAATTCGCATATTTCCGAGGAAAAGTACCGTGAGCTGGTGCTCAACACCGGCGAGCTCGT
>CACWXE010000178.1 GCA_902764715.1 uncultured Ruminococcus sp.
CAAAGCCCCGTTGTAGAGATCCTCGAGACCGGTATCAAGGTCATCGACCTGCTCGCTCCCTACGCAAAGGGCGGCAAGATCGGTCTGTTCGGCGGCGCAAAGAGCCTGAGCCAGAAAAAAGCCTGAGCAACGCGCAATGAAGAGGTGCAAATATGGAAACAATAAAAGGTAAAATATTACAGGTGCTGGGCGCCGTTGTCGACGTAGAGTTTCCCGATCGGAAGCTCCCCATGGTCAAGGACGCTCTCACCGTTGAGCTCGACGGCCGTACCCGTGTGATGGAGGTCGCCCAGCATATGGGCGGTCATGTCGTCCGCGCGATCATGCTGACAGCCTCCGACGGACTGTGCAAGGGTATGGAGGTCACCGCGACCGGCAGCGGTATCAGGGTGCCGGTCGGCGAGGCGACGCTCGGCAGAATGTTCAATGTTCTCGGCGAGCCGATCGACTTTGCCGGAGACGTTGAGGCGGACGATGATTGGGAGATCCACCGAGAGCCGCCAAAGTTTGCGGATCAAAGCCCCGTTGTAGAGATCCTCGAGACCGGTATCAAGGTCATCGACCTGCTCGCTCCCTACGCAAAGGGCGGCAAGATCGGTCTGTTCGGCGGCGCAAGCACGGCGGCTATTCGATCTTTACCGGCGTCGGCGAGCGTTCGCGCGAGGGCAACGACCTGTGGCATGAGATGATGGATTCCGGCGTTATCGCCAAGACCGCTCTCGTGTTCGGACAGATGAACGAGTCGCCGGGCTCGAGAATGAGAGTCGCTCAGACCGGACTGACGATGGCGGAGTATTTCCGCGACGTACAGCACCAAGACGTGCTTTTGTTCGTTGATAATATATTCAGATATTTACAGGCGGGCTCAGAGGTATCCGCGCTTTTGGGCAGAATGCCCTCTGCGGTCGGCTACCAGCCTACGCTCGCGAATGAAATGGGCGAGCTCGAGGAGCGTATCACCTCCACCGACAAGGGTTCGATCACGTCGGTACAGGCGGTCTATGTCCCCGCCGACGACCTGACCGACCCCGCGCCCGCTATCACCTTTACCCATCTTGACGCGACCACCGTTCTGTCAAGAAAGATCGTAGAACAGGGTATTTACCCCGCGGTCGATCCCCTCGAGTCTACGAGCCGTATCCTTGAACCCGACGTCGTCGGCGAGGAGCATTACGCCATCGCCCGCCGTGTGGTAGAGGTGCTCCAGAAGTACAAGGAGCTGCAGGATATCATCGCGATCCTCGGCATGGAGGAGCTGGACGAAGCCGATAAGGCGACCGTTATGCGCGCCCGCAAGATCCAGCGATTTATGTCCCAGCCGTTCCATGTCGCCGAGACCTTCACCGGCATCCCCGGCTGTTATGTCCCGATCAAGGAGACGCTGCGCGGCTTCAAGGCGATCCTCGACGGCGAGATGGATCAGTATCCCGAGCCCGCGTTCCATAACGTGGGAACGATCGACGACGTGATCGCAAAGGCGGCTAAGCTCGAAGAGGAGTGATCCAACCATGAACAGCTTTAAACTCGAGATCTATGCCACCGACGGCTGCTTCTATAACGGTGACTGCGAGCACCTGATTTTTGGATCGGCAGACGGAAGCAGAGGCGTGATGGCAGGGCATGAGCCGATGATCTGCGCGCTTGCTAAGGGCGAGATCCGCTATCTGACCGACGGCGAATGGAACAGAGTTGCCGTCACCGAGGGCTTTGTCGAGGTCATGCCGACCTATGTGCGGCTGTTCGCGGACACCGCCGTCAAGGCGGAGGAGGTCGACGAATACCGCGCCAGATCCGCAAGTGCGCGCGCCGCTGAGCGTGAGCGCCAGAGGCTTTCGACAAAGCAATATATCAATACCAACCTATCGTTAAAAAGGGCTATGGGACACAAAAGGCATTGACGAGAATACCCTGCGCCGCGCGGCACAGGGTGTTTTTTGCTGTTCCGCACTTGATTTTAATGCGGTATTATCGTACAATAGCTCTGTTGAGGAGATGAGAACATGGCGAAGAAAAGGAAAAGCGCAAAGCCTTCCGTTCCGGAGGCTCAGAAATCCGCTCCGTTAGATGAAACAAAAGTAGATCCTGAGAATAAAGAAGCGGAAGTCGATGCGGCGGATATGGAACCCGTTGAACAGGCACCGGAGGATCCGGCGCCTATGGAGGAAGAGATCACTCTTTCTCCCGATACGATCGAAGAGATCGGAGAGCCCGACAAGGAGCTGGTATTCCAAAATGTCGCGAGAGCTTATGAGGAAGCCAAGCGCAAGCGTGAGAAATACAAGAAAATCGGTCCGATCTTTGTGTTGGTCTCGGGTATCATCTTTCTTGCTTTGATGTTCACACTCGAGAACAAGATCACGTTTCTGATCTTTTGGGTCATTACGATTCTATACACCGTCGCTTTGATGATCCGTACAGAATACAAGTATCACCTGTTCCGGAGATATCTCGGTCTGAAAGAGGAAGAAACCGCGGAAGAAGTAAGCGCGGAGACTGAAACGGAAGAATCACAGCCGAATGGATCGACCGAGGTGCAAGCGCCAAAGACCGCGTCATCAAAGAACCAACAGGAGGAGAAAGAATGAAAAAGATATTTTCTATTTTCCGATTAGATCTGAAAAGCCTGACCAAGAACCTGATCGTATTTGTCGTCGTGATCGGTATCACCATCTTACCGGCGCTTTACGCGTGGTTCAATATCGCCGCCAACTGGGATCCGTATTCCAATACGGGGAATCTGGCGTTTGCGGTATGCTCCGAGGATAAGGGTTTTAGCTACAAGACCCTGACGATCAACGCGGGCGATGAAATCATCGACAGTCTCAAACAGAACGACAAGATGGGTTGGGAGTTTGTTGACGCCGACAAAGCGAAAGACGGCGTCAAAAACGGCGAATACTACGCTGCCGTGATTATTCCCGAGGATTTCAGCGAGAACCTGCTCTCTATCACGACCGGTGATTTTACTCAGGCAAAGCTTGAATATTATGTCAATGAAAAAAGGAACGCGATCGCTCCCAAGATCACAGATAAGGGAATCGAAGCGATCGAAACAAGCGTCGGCTCAACCTATGTCAGCTCGCTGACAGAAACGATCGCCAAAGTCCTGAATCTTACCGAAAATGAATACAGCGAAAGCAAGAACGATCTTGCAGACAAAGTAATCACTGCCTTAAATGACGCAAAAACAGATATCGCTACCTTTGACTCCTCTGTCGACGTGCTGATCACGACGCTGGATTCTATTGACGGTCTGGTTAAATCGAACAAGGAATTAGTGCCTACGATCCAGTCGACCCTTGCGGGCGCGGGCGTGTTCACTGCCGACGTAGCGGAGACTCTTTCATCGACGCAGGGCATCGCGTCTCAGATCACGACCTCCCTTGACGGATTGATCGGCTCCGGCTCCACCTACATGGACAGCGTATCGGATCAAATGGATGATGTGTTCGGCGCGTTGAGCGACGACGCGGAGGCTGTGTCCAATAAGCTGGCAAAGATCGAGACGATCAATCAGAAAATCAAATCCGTCAACAACGTCATTATCGGTATTCTGGATAAAATCCAGACAAATCTGGGCGTCGATTGCGCAAAGGCGCTCAGCGCTCTGAACCGCGCGAATGAAAAGCAGGACGCTATCATTGATAAAATAGACAGCATCCGCGACAATATCACGACAACAGGCAGTCTGCCCGCAAACGCAAAGTCTGAGCTTGATACACTGATTGCCGACGCCAATACTGAGCTTTCCTCCGCGTCGACGGAATTCAGCGCGATCCGTCAGGATATCGACTCTGTTGTTTCCGAGTCCTTCTCTTCGCTTAACGATATTACCGGCTTCCTCCAGACCGTGAGCGCCGGTACGGGTCAGCTTGATACGGTGTTTGACAGCGCGCTGGATACAACCTCCAACCTCAAAAATGCCCTTAACAGTCTAAAGACCTTTTTGACGACTGTCGATGGCAAGATCGACACGCTGATCGAAAAGGTTCAGGACGTCGAAGGCTCTAATCTGATCGAAAATATCGTCACACCGATCATAGAGAATCCCGAGGCGCTGGGCAGCTTTGTATCCTCTCCCGTCGCTTATGATACCACAAGAGTCTATCCGATCGAAAACTACGGCTCCGCGATGACGCCCTTCTATTCTTCGCTTGCTCTTTGGGTCGGCGGCGTTGTACTGGTTGCCGTGCTGAATACCGACCTTACCCAAAGAGACCGCAAAAAGCTCGGAAAAGCAAATTCCGTACAGCTCTTCTTCGGCAGATATATGATGTTCCTCGCGATCAGCTTGATCCAGGGGCTTATCATCGCGTTGGGCGATCTGTATTTCCTCAAAATCCAGTGCGAGAATCCTCTGCTGTTTATCGCTACCTGTATGATATCCAGCATCGTTTATTCGCTGATCATCTATTCGCTGACGATCACCTTCAGCGTAGTCGGCAAAGCGCTCGCGGTCATCATACTGATCCTGCAGGTAGCAGGCTCCGGCGGCACATTCCCGATCGAGGTCCTTCCCGCTCCGTTCAAGGCGATCGCGCCGTTTTTACCGTTCAAATACGGGATCAACGCCCTGCGCGAGACTGTCGCGGGCTTGGATT
>CACWXE010000179.1 GCA_902764715.1 uncultured Ruminococcus sp.
CGCAGGGAGATAGTAGACGGTTATCTTGACTATTTCCGCGACCTCCTTGAGATTGACGTGACGATCGACCTTGTGCGGCATGCGATAGACGTGAAGGAGGAGTATGGGATTCAGTTCTACGACGCGCTGATTGTCTCCGCCGCAGAGAAGATTGGCTGCACGGAAATCGTCAGCGAGGACCTGAATCCCGCTCAGACCTATCGCGGCATGGCGGTGGTCAATCCGTTTTGAGGTCCCTTGCCGTGGATGGGCCGCTTGAAACGACGAGGCGGAGGATGAATCGCGCCGTTACTCAATGACGAACGCGAACTGGTCGCCGACGCGTCCAAGGTGACCGTATGCGAGCGCCTTGCCGGAGCGGACCAGCTTCAGAGGCGCGTTCTCCTGCGGCGGTGTGATCGCAACGCTCAGCACAGAGGGAGGCTGCAGCTTATCTTGCTGACAGCGAGACATGACGTCAGGCGGGGTCACACCGGTGATACACTTATATATCGTAGCGCATAAGCCGTAAACATCCGTCCACGGGCCCTGATCTCCCTCAGCGCTATACTGCTCAAACGGGGCGTAGCCGGGTTTTAAAACGACGGACATCGTGCGCTTGTTCTCGCCCGCAAAATAGCGCGCGGAGCCGAAATCCATCAGCTTAAAGGAACCGTCTGTATCGATCATGATATTGTCGGGTGAGATATCACGGTGGATGACATTTTCACGGTGCATCCGTTCCAGCGCCCTCATCAGCGGCTCCATCCGCCGAAACAGCTCATCGGCGCTGAAGACACCGTATTGCTTTATATGTGCCGCCAGTGTCATGCCGTCGATGTATTCCATCACAATATAAGCGGTGTTATTCTCCGTAAAATAATCCCTTACATCAACGATCGCCGGTTCATCGGAGAATTTTGCGATACTCTTTGCCTCTGTGAGAAAACGTTCCTTTGCGTTGTCAAAGTACGAAAGCTCCTTAGTGGTGACGAGCGTCACATCGTTAGTGACGCCGTTATTGCGGTTCGCGTAGCCGTGGGGATAGAATTCCTTGACAGCTACCTTCATCTCAAGATTGACGTCCAGTCCGATGTAGGTGATGCCGAATCCTCCCTCACCGATCGCGTCGCCGATCAGATATCGTCCATTCAGTATCGTACCCGCCGCAAGTCGGTGAGTCGCTGCGTTGACTGAGGGAGTATGATGACAATGCTCGCACAAAGCGGCGCCGTCAGGCAGCTTCGCCATACAATGGTGACAATACACGACATCTACTCCTTTCTGAACAGATCATTTATAGATTACGCTTGCGGATAACGGAGCCCGCGGGGATACCGCGGTCGGCAGTCATCCACAGTCTTTGCATGGGATGCGGCGCGGAGGGCACCTCTTCCCTCTCCTCGTTTCTGAGGCTCAGACATTTCACTTCATAGGAAAAGCCGTCGGGCGGCAGGATGTCGAGCGTGTCGCCGACGAGGAATTTATTACGCTGGGTGATGACGCAAACATTGTCCTCATTACTGCCCTCTTCACACACCGCTACGGCGTTATAGCGGCGGATATAGCCGCCGTTGACCGTTTCCTGCCCCGGCTCGCCGAAAAAGAAGCCGGTGGAATAGGCGCGGTGGCTGATCTTCTCGAGCTCCTCGACGATCCACGGACTGACATGATAATCCGGATCCTCACGATGATCCCAATACTCGTCGACCGCGAGGCGATAGGCGTTGGTCGTCACGCCGGTATAGTAGTAGGTCTTTGCCCTGCCCTCGATTTTGAGGCTGTTGACGCCCGCCTGAACCAATTCGGGGATATGCTCGATCATACACAGATCGCGCGAGTTATACAGATAAGTGCCCTTGTCATCCTCTTCTACCGGGAAGAACTGTCCCTCGCGGTTTTCCTCATACAGATGATACTTCCATCGGCAGGGCTGCGCGCAGTCGCCGCGGTTCGCGTCACGACCGGTCATAAAGGATGAGATCAGGCATCTCCCCGAAAAGGACACGCACATCGCGCCGTGAACGAAACATTCGATCTCCAACTCATCCGTGATCTTCGCTCGCAGCTCGGCGATCTCATCAAGGCGCATTTCACGCGCCAGCACGACGCGTTTCGCGCCGAGGTTATACCACGCCAAGGCGGATTCATAATTGATGATACCGCCCTGCGTAGAGATATGGCGTTCCACATGAGGCGCGTAGCGCTTCGCCATCTCGAACACGCCGAGATCGGCGATGATGAACGCGTCCACGCCGCAATCAGCCGCCTGCTGTAAAAACGCCGGCATATGCGGCAGATCGGCGTTGCGCGGCAAAGTATTACAGGTCAGATAGACCTTTTTCTTTAAAGCGTGCGCTTTCTCACAGGATGATTTTAGTTCTTCAAAAGAAAAATTCTTTGATGCGGTACGCATACCGAAACTCTTTCCTGCGAGATACACGGCGTCCGCTCCAAAGCGTAATGCCGTGTCAAAACTCTCGATATCACCGGCAGGTGACAATACCTCCGGTTTACTCATATGTTTGTCCTTGACCCTGAACCTGACCTTGACCCTGCGCGGGAAGCTGCTGGTCAGGATACTGAGCCTGCTGATTCTGTCCGTAAGCGGAATATCCGCTGTCATAACCGTAGCTATAATCATAGTAGTAGTAATTATCATAGCCGTAGTTATACTCGTTATAGGTATTAGTGGTGCCGTTCTCGATCGCGCGCAGATTCGCCTCATGCTGTTCGATCGTCTTTGCGTAGTACGGCGTGGAACCGTTTTCTTCCTTATCGTGGCAGAAATAGAGGTTGTCGCTTTCATTCGGCTTGATCGCCGCCTTGATCGCCTCGATACCGGGGTTGCAGATCGGGCCTGCGGGCAAACCGTCGATCTCGTCCGTATTATACTTGGACTTGAAGGAGGACTTGATGCTCTCAGGCACATCCTCCGCCTTACGATAAGGATAATAGAAGGTACTGTCGCAGTTGAGCTTGGAAACGCCGCTGTCGTGGCCGTACTTCAAGCGGTTATGTAAGATCGCGGAGATCTCGTACATATCGTCACGCGACGCCGCCTCTGCCTGGATGATCGAGGCGATGGTCAGGATCTCATCAAAGGAATAGCCGGTCTCGGCAGCCTCTTCCACCAACGTGGTCTTCTTGCTGTTGCCGAAATACTTTTCCTTATGAAGCACGATCTTATTATCGTAGTTGTTGAGGAATTTGCTGATGACGGACTTGGGATCCTCGCCGACATAGAACTCATAGGTATCGGGGAACAGATATCCTTCGAGCTTATAATAACGATCATCCTTGTTCTTGATCTCCTTCAGGAAGGTAAAGTCCGTATCAAAATAGTCGCTGTTGCAAAGATTCAGGAATTCCTGTTCATCCGTGACAACGCCCTTTTCATGGAGCGCCTCAACAATCTCTAACAGATTCATACCCTCCGTGATCTGCATCTTGACGATGTCGGTACGGTTGACGTTGCTTTGCAAAAAGTTGATGATCGCCTCATAGTCCTTATCGGTCTCGATCTCAAAATCGCCCTGTCTGAAGCCCTTTTCAGAAGAAGTGAAGTTCGCGTAGAGCTTGAAAAAGCCGGGCTCGTTGATGACGTTGGCGTCATGCAGCAGCGTAGCGATTTCATCCATCGTCGGATCGGCGGGAACATGGATCATGACCTTTGTCGGATTATCATCACGGGAGATCGCCAACAGATCGTTGACGCCGACCAACAGAAACTGGGACAATGTGATACCGACCAGAACGATCATTGCGATCCACACGAGTTTGAAGATGCGGCGATTGCGTTTCGCCTTGGATTTTTCGAGCTTCTTCTCTTCTTTTTTCTGCTGCTTCAAAGCCTTTTTAGATTCACGCTCGATCTTCTTTTTGGTATCGTTATCCGAGTAAGAGTTGATCTCACGGTTCTTTCTGCGGCGACGCGGTGCAGGCTCCTCGGAATACGAGTCATCCTGTACGGGTTCCTCGGGATCATAACCGCCCCTGTCGGAATCATAATCGCCTCTGATCGCATTGCGATCCGCAGAACGACGGAATTCTTCCATCTTTTTGCGCCGGGTCTCTTCGATAGAATCCTC
>CACWXE010000180.1 GCA_902764715.1 uncultured Ruminococcus sp.
TTTATTGATCAGCTGATAACCGGTACCGCCCAGATTATAGACCAAGGCGTCGTTTTTGCTGACCGTCAGCACGGGGTTGATAAAAGCGTGCTGTTCACTGAAAAGTGATCTGCCGTAATTGTTGAGCAGCTTCGTCTTGGTGTCGGAAGAATAGCAGATATCCTGTCCGATCACATCAAAGTTCCCTGCGTTCACGCGTTCTCCTTTGATATCAAGAGGGAAATTTTCTTCGCCCTGTTGATTGAACACGCCGAACTTGAAGAAGTTGGAGATGTTATGAAAGGAGAATTTATCGGCGTTGAATACCGCGAACACAACCGCAAAGAGGATCACAACAATGATAGAAACCACAACAATCCTCTTGACCGGGAGCTTTTTCTTGCCGAAGTGCGCTTCCTTTTTCGCGTGACCGAAAGCGGGTCTCTTTTCGGGGAGTTCTTCTTCCTCCTCTTCTTCCTCTTCGTACTCTTCGTCCGGCACACCCTCTACGTCGTGTATCGGTTCGTTCTCTGCAACCGGCTCTTCATTCTCGGCAGATTCTTCTTCGGGATGATCGTCCGGGACCTCTTGTTCTTCCGGTTCCTCCTGAGGAGCATCCTGAGCGGGCATCTCCTCCTCGATATCATCCTCATCCGGGAATTTTTTACGAGCGCGAAGCTCTTTTCGTTTCTGTTTTTTCAAAAGCCTTTTCAGCTTTTTCGCGTTTTTATCTTTTAAACGCTTATCCTGTTCATGCTTTGCGTTTGCTTCGACCTCTGTGTTTTGATCCGGGTCTTTGAAGTTGATGATCTTTTTGTCATCCGCAAAGCGTCTTCCTTTTTCATCCATATTGTCACCCAATTCAGGTTTATTATTGACTGATATCACTCATAAAATACTTTGTTCAGATACAATCCGCTGGACGGCGCTGTCGGACCGGCAAGCTTTCGGCTCTCCCCCTCAATGATCTGAGGAAGCGTACCGAATTCGATCCTGCCGTTATTCATCGCGAGCAGTGTGCCGACCATGATGCGAACCATATTGTAGAGAAAACCGTCTGCCGCGACCGTAAAGGTCACTAAGTCGCCTTCTCGTTGAATATGAAAATACTTAACCGTGCGGGTAAAATCTCCTTTTTCGCGCTTATCCAAGGTACAGAAGGAAGTGAAATCATGTGTGCCGACAAACGCCTGCGCCTCACGATCAAGCGCTTCCACATCCATTTCATAACGATAGTGAAGCGCCAAGTCCTGCAAAAACGGATTGCGCACGCGACTGTTCCACACCTTGTAGACATATTCCTTGCCCTTGCAGGAATAGCGGGCATGGAAATCATCGGGCACCTGCCGCACTTCGGTGACGGCAACGTCATCGGGAAGATAACGGTTCATCGCCATCATCAGGTGATCCTCGGTGATCGGATGCGCGATCTTCATCGAAACGCAGTACATATTGGCGTGGACGCCGCTGTCGGTTCGTGAACAGCCCTTGATATCCGGGCGCTCATGAATAATCTGATACAGCGCCTCCTGAAAGACCTCCTGTACGGTAAGCGCGTTATCCTGGATCTGCCAGCCATGCAGATTCTTACCGCAGTAAGTCAGCGTTAACAGTAAGTTTCTCATACATTAATATTGACAAATACATTCAGTAATACGACTCCCGCGATCACCAGCAGCGTGAACACGATGCTCAGATAATCACGTGTCGCGAGGTGGAGTTGTTTCATGCGGGTACGTCCCTCACCGCCGCGGTAGCAGCGACATTCCATCGCGACCGCCAATTCATACGCGCGTCGGAACGCGGAGACAAACAGCGGAACCAAGATCGGTACCAGCGCCTTGACGCGTGTGATCAGATTACCGCTCTCCATATCGGCGCCTCTCGCCTTCTGCGCCGCCATGATCTTGTCGGTCTCCTCCAGCAGGGTCGGCACAAAACGCAGCGCGATCGTCATCATCATCGCGATCTCATGCACCTTGACATGAAAGATCGTCAGCGGCTTCATCAGCCGCTCAAGCGCGTCGGTCAGATCCGTCGGAGAAGTGGTGAAGGTCAGCACGGAGCTGCACAGGATCAAACATACGATGCGGACGCAGACGAATACCGCGTTATGGATACCCGCCCATGTGACCTTGATAAAGCCCCATTGGAAGATCGGCTCACCTGTTCCGTAGAACAGATTCAAGAGCGACGTGATGATCACGATGACGATGATCACCTTCAGGCTCTTCAGATACATTTTCAGCGGCACCTTTGACAAAATCACGATCGTCAACACGACCGCCGCCATCAGCGCCAGCGAAACATAATTAAACGTACAGAAAACCAGTATGATATAGGCGATCAGACTGAGGATCTTGACGCGAGGATCCAGTCGATGGATCACAGAATCCGCGGGAAAGTACTGTCCGAGGGTTATATCTCTCATAGACGGCCCTCCTTTTTCAGATACTCTGTGATATCGTGGACGGCTTTTTCAACCGTCAGCGTACCTTTTTGCAGGGGGAATCCCGCGTCAATCAGAGAATCGACGATCGAGGTGATCTGCGGGATACGCAGTCCTATCTCAGCCAAACGGTCTCCTTGTGAAAAGACACGTTTGCAGGAATCGATCATCTGCAGATGAGAATGATCCATCACAAGCGCCTTGTCACATACCGCCGCGACGTCCTCCATCGAATGGGATACGAGCAGGACGGTGTTGCCGCGCTGTTGGTGATAACGATAGATCTGGGTGAGCAGAACATCTCTGCCCAGGGGATCCAGCCCCGCGCAGGGCTCGTCAAGGATCAGGATATCGGGATCCATCGCGATGACGCCCGCAATCGCGGCACGGCGCTTTTCGCCGCCGGAAAGATCGAACGGAGATTTTTGCAAAAGCTCCGGATCTAATCCGACAAACTGAGCGGCGCTGAGCACACGCTCTTTGATCTCATTTTCACTCAGCCCCATATTCATCGGGCCGAAGGATATATCTTTTTCTACAGTTTCTTCAAACAGCTGATACTCGGGATACTGGAACACCAGTCCGACCCGGAATCGGATCTTTCTGATCTCCTTGGGCTTATCCCAAATGTTGATCCCATCCAGTATGACAGAACCCGATGTGGGCTTTAACAAGCCGTTGAGCATCTGCACCAGTGTGGATTTACCGGAACCGGTGTGACCGATAATGCCGATAAAATCGCCCTGCTCCACATCAAAGCTGACATGATCGACAGCCGTATGCTGAAACGGTGTTTTCTGTGAATAGATGAAGGAAGCGTCTTTCACGCTGAGTAAACTCATCGAAGCACCTCCTTGAGCATCGAGGTACATTCTTCCTCAGTCAGGGGCAGTTCGTTGATCTCGACGCCGCAAGCGCGCAGCTTATGGCAAAGCTCAGTCGCCTGCGGGACATCCAGCCGGTGCTTTTTGAGCAGCTCCACCTGAGAGAAAACCTCCCGGGGCGTGCCTGATGTAAGCATCCTGCCGTTATCGACCACATAGACCTTATCGGCAAGCACCGCCTCTTCCATATAATGCGTGATCATCACGATCGTGATACCGTTCTCACGGTTGAGCTTTATGATCGTGTCGAGCACTTCCTGCCGTCCCTTGGGATCGAGCATTGCGGTCGGCTCATCCAGTACGATACAATCGGGCTTCATCGCGATGATACCGGCGATAGCGACACGCTGCTTCTGTCCGCCGCTGAGCTTATGCGGCGCGTTGAGCCGACAATCATACATAACGACGGCTTTGAGCGCGTCATCGACCCGCTTGCGGATCTCATCGGACGGAACGCCGAGGTTCTCGGGACCGAAGGCAACGTCCTCCTCTACAATACTCGCGACAAGCTGATTGTCGGGGTTTTGCAGTACCAGACCGACCTTACGTCGGATATCATAGGTGACCATTTCATCGGAGGTATCCAGGCCGTCGATGAACACTTTTCCGGACGCGGGCAGCAGCATGGCGTTAAGATGCTTTGCCACCGTGCTTTTACCGGAACCGTTATGTCCCAATATCGCGACGAACTCGCCCTTCTTGATATCAAAGCTGATATC
>CACWXE010000181.1 GCA_902764715.1 uncultured Ruminococcus sp.
TCTTTTATGTGTCAGCTCGGCGAGGGGGTTGTTCTGGTCCATAAACTGGGACAGCGGAGAGGAACCGAAGAATTCCTTGATCGCCGCGGTCACGGGACGAATATTGATCAAAGTTGCGGGAGAGAGCGCCTCGGGATCCTGCGCCTGCAGGGTCATGCGCTCACGGATCACGCGCTCCAAACGGGAAAAGCCGATGCGGAACTGGTTCTGCAGCAGCTCGCCGACGCAGCGGATGCGGCGGTTGCCCAAGTGGTCGATATCGTCGGTGGTGCCGATATGCTCCGCTAAGCAGTTCATATAGTTGACGGAAGCAAAGATGTCCTCGACCGTGATGTGGTTGGGAACGAGCTCGCCTGCGCGGCGCTCGATCTCAGCCTTGAGCTCATCCTCATTCTCGCAGGAGTCGAGGATCTCGCACAGTACGTCGAACGATACGCGCTCTTTGATGCCGAGCTCGGTGCAGTCAAAGTCAACATACGCGTTGATATCGACCATGCCGTTAGAGAGCACCTTGACCTCGTGACCGTCCTCAGCGGCGATGTAAACGAACTTGACGCCCGCGTTGTCGATCTCAGCCGCCATCTCACGGGTGACGGTATCGCCGCGCTGTGCCAGCACCTCACCGGTGCGGGGCGCGACAACAGGCTGGGTCAGGGTGTGGTCGGTGATACGACCTGCCAGATTCAGCTTTTTATTGTATTTATATCTGCCGACGCGCGACATATCGTAGCGCCTCGGGTCAAAGAAGAGGTTATTGATGTGCGTTTGAGCGCTCTCGATGCAGCCGTCCTTTTCAAAGGTCGCCTTGATGCGCTTGTCGTCGCCGAACATCTCGACGATATCGCCGTCGGTACCCAGACCTAAGGCGCGCAAAAAGACGGTGATCGGCAGCTTGCGGTTCTTGTCGATACGGACATAGAACACATCGTTGACGTCGTTCTCATACTCCAGCCATGCGCCGCGGTTCGGGATGACGGTGGAGGAGAACAGCTCCTTACCGGTCTTATCGTGGTTCATCTTGAAATAAACGCCCGGAGAACGAACGAGCTGAGATACGATAACACGCTCAGCGCCGTTGATGACGAAGGTACCGGAATCGGTCATCAGCGGGAAGTCGCCCATAAAGACGTTACTTTCCTTGATCTCACCGGTTTCCTTATTCAGCAGACGCGCGGTAACACGCAGCGCCGCGGAATATGTCGCGTCTCTCTCCTTACATTCGATGACCGAATAGTTCGGATGATCCACATCGAGGGAATAATCAATGAAGTCGAGCACAAGGTTGTTCTGGTAATCGTTGATACCCGATACATCCTTGAATACTTCCTTGAGTCCGTCCTCGAGGAACCACTGATAGGATTTTTTCTGGATCTCGATAAGGTTCGGCATATTGATGACGTCTTCAATCTTGCCGAAGCTCTTACGCTCTGCTTTGCCCAATTTTACGTCTTTGACATTGACCAAAAGCACATCACTCCTTCTTTTGATAGTTCACGGAAAACACGGTTTGGATCACATTCTGACATCGATAAAAGAGCGGTATTGACCGCAGCTGCAGCGCACAACCGATACACGGGTTCTCGCTTACGCTCGATCAATGATCCAATCCCTCACCTGCTCACGCAGGAGCCCCCTTTACCAAAGGGAGCCATGATGACAAGATTGTATCCAAATCACCTCTTGACAAACGCGTTCGACTTTGCTATTATACTTTGTCGAAAATTCCGTTTGACACGCAAGGCGTAAATATTCCCATAATGATACATTCTAGTAGTTTATATGATTTCGTCAAGAATGTCAATAGATTTTTTAAAAAAGTTTGTTTTTAATTCCTATTTGCAATTATAAATAAAATTCTTTTGTTCTCGAAAGCGCGTGGAACACCCGACAGCGTTTAATGTTTTGCGTTACACATATCAACAGATGTTTATGAAAACTACACAGTTTCGCCGTACTCCCGGTGATTATTATAAAAAAATGTACTAACAAAGCGGGAAAAGGTACCTTCTTCCCTGTAAGGATTGTTACAAATGAAGCTGAATTCCGAAAAAATTCAAGCATATTGTCTCGAGCCTGTCGCCGTCTGTCTGTACGACAGCATCGACTCCACCAATAATGAGGCGAAGCGCAGAGCCGATCACGGCATCTGCCTTTACGCGACGACCCACCAGACCGCCGGTCGCGGCAGACGCGGCCACAGCTTTTACTCCCCCAAGGACACCGGGCTGTACATGACCCTCTCCCTTCCCCTGTCCGCATCCGCGGCAAACGTGCAGAAGATCACCTGCGCCGCCGCCGTAGCGGTTTGTGAAGCCGTCAGCTCGCTGAGCGGCATCGATCCGCAAATCAAGTGGGTCAACGATATCTATGTGAACGGCAAAAAGGCGGCGGGCATCCTGACTGAGCTTGTCAGCGGCAGCGACAACCGCCCCCGCGCCGTGATCATCGGGATCGGGATGAATCTGTGTACCGAGAAATTCCCCGAGGAATTCGCCGACAACGCCGGCAACTTCGGCGATATCGAGGTCAACGCCCTGTGCGGTACCGTCACGGCAAAGCTGATCGACTGTTACGCGCACCTTGACGATAATTCTATTATAGAAAAATACAAAGAGCGGAGCTTCTGTATCGAAAAAACTGTCCGCTACAGCAAAGACAACGTCACCCATACCGCCAAAGCCGTCGATATCGACGACGACGGCGGGCTGATCGTCGAGGAAAACGGCACGCTCACCACCCTCAACTCCGGTGAGATCAGTATTTTACCGATCGGATAAGACAAAACGCCCTGTATGCCGAATTCAGCATACAGGACGAATCATTTTGATCAGTCTATTTCATTCTCTGTTAATCATGGAGATAGTAATCGTACACATAGCCTTGCTTACCGCCGTAAGAGACCTTTGCCCATCTGACATGGTAGCCGTCACTGCGGACATAGCCGTTGTCCTGCCAAGTTCCCAGGAAGGTCATCTTCGCGCCGGGCGGGATCTTGACCAGCTCGGCGGCATTCTCCGACGCGCTCGCGCGCAAGGAAAGGAAATCGACATCCGAATCCACAAACAGCGGATCGGTGTACTGCGGCACCATCGAGACACTGGATGAGAAGTAATCGGCGCTGGCATAGCCTTTGATCTCACCGTCATCGATATAGAGCCATCCCGACGAGGAGCTGAGCACCTTGACCGAATCGCCGATATAGATCTTGCCCAGGTCGGCGCTTCCTGCGCTCGCGCTGCTGTGAACGGTCACATACGATCTTGCGGTACAGAACATCGTTGTGGGGGAAGGCGCAGGCTTGACCGGCGTATCCTTCACTTCTTCCTTTTTCGCTTCCGTCGCGGGAGCCTTCGCGATATAGAGCTTGATCTTGGTATCGGAGGTCACCTCGGTATCGGTTTTGGGGACCTGGCTGAACACCTTGCCTGCCTCCTCATCCTCACTCTCTGCTTCGGTAAAGTCATCGACTCTCAGGTTCAAATCGCTCAGCTTTTTGATCGCTTCTTCCTTGGTCAATCCCGACAGATCGGGCATCTTGAGCGTTTCGATCGTTTCTGCCTCGATGATCGATGAAGAGGACTCATCTTGATGGTTGTTTCGGGTGAAGAAGACGACTGCCGCGACTACGGCTGAGATCACCGCGAGGAATACCAGTATTCCGATGATCCACGGAGCGGCAGAGCTCTTCTTGGGCATCGCCTGCTGCGGGGGATACTGCTGCATGGGCGGACGATAATTCTGCACCGGCGGGCGTTGATATCCCTGTCTGAAACGCGGATCATTCTGTTGATACTGCGTTTGAAACGCGTTTGCCGCGACCGTCTGATTCGGATCGATCGTCCGGTTGCCTTGCACAAAAGCAGCACCCGCGACCGCAACCGGCTGTCCGCTGAGCGCCTGTTCAAACATCCTGATCAGCGTCGGCATATCCGGACAGCGGTTTTCCCGATTGACCGCCATACCGTACATAAGGGCGTTCTCCATAGCGGGAGAGATATTCACGCCGCAGTGTGAGGGACGGCGCAGGGTGTCCTGCTGGACACGGTCGATCGAGTCGACCGGCGTGACGCCGGTGATCGCGCGGTAGATGGTCGCGCACATACCGTAAACATCCGTCCACGGACCCTGCTCCCCATTGCGGCGATACTGCTCGACGGGAGCGTATCCCTGCTTGAGCAAGATCGACATCGAACGGTTATCCGCGTTGTCATAGTCGCGCGCCGCGCCGAAATCCATCAGCTTTAAGGTGCCGTCGCGCAGCATCATGATATTGTCGGGGCTGATGTCACGGTGGATCACACCCACGTTATGTATCTTAGCCAATGCCCGCATCGCCGGAAGAAGCATCCCGACCGCCTGATCGGGAGCAAGCGTACCGTTCTGTTTGAGGTATTCGCGCAGGGTGATACCATCGAGGTACTCCATGACGATATAGGCGGTATTATTCTCCTCAAGAAAATCAATGACATTGACAACACCGGGATCTTTCTGAAATCTCGCCAGTGTTTTTGCTTCATTCAAAAAACGGGAGCGGCCCTTTTCAAAGAACTCCCACTTATCGTCGGCGGTCACCGCTACGGTGTTGCTCGCCGTTGCGTTGCGGTT
>CACWXE010000182.1 GCA_902764715.1 uncultured Ruminococcus sp.
ACCTTTGCGCTGCCCGGAGACGGACTCGGCGCGGAAAGCGATACCGGACTTCCTGTTCTGGAGCCCGTCCTCACCTATTCTGTCATCCTGCCCGACGGGATCGACGCGCAGACCGCCCTTGCCAAGCTACGCCCGCTCGAAGCGGAGGATCCGCAGCTGAACATTCTGTGGGACGAGCATCATAAAGAGATCCGGCTCCGCCTGATGGGCGATATCCAGCTCGAGATCCTGCAAAGCATCATTGAAGAGCGCTTTGACTTTTCCGTCGGATTCAGTCAGGGCAGTATCATCTATAAAGAAACCATCGCCGAACCCGTGGAGGGCGTCGGACACTTTGAACCGCTGCGCCACTACGCAGAGGTGCATTTGCTTTTGCAGCCCGCCGAACGCGACAGCGGACTGGTATTCCGCAGTGAATGTCCCGAAGATAAGCTCGACAAAAACTGGCAGCGGCTGATCCTCACTCATCTCTATGAAAAGATCCATATCGGCGTGCTGACAGGCTCCCCCATCACCGACATGGAGATCGTCATCAAATCAGGCAAGGCACATCCCAAGCACACCGAGGGCGGCGATTTTCGTCAGGCGACCTACCGCGCGGTACGGCAGGGACTGCGCTCGGCACAAAGCGTGCTGCTTGAACCCATCTACAGCTTTACGCTGACCGTACCCGCCGAGAACATCGGCAGGGCGATGACAGACATCACGCGGATGCACGGCAGCTTTGACACACCCGAGACCGACACCGATACCGCAACGCTCACCGGTACCGCGCCCGTATCTACCATGCGCGATTACGCCAAGGAGGTCATGCAGTACACCCACGGCAACGGCAGTCTGAGCACCGCGTTGAAAGGGTATGAACCGTGTCACAATGCCGACGAGGTGATCGCCGCGATCGGCTATGACGCGGACAGCGACGTTGACAACACCGCGGACTCGGTGTTCTGCTCTCACGGCGCGGGTCATACCGTCAAATGGGATGAAGTGCCCTCGCATATGCACCTTCCCTCTGTGCTCAGCGAAAAGAAAGACAGCGGTACGGATCCTTCACCGACAAAGGATCTGTCCCGCTTTAAGAACCAAAAAGACATTTTCGCCTCCGACAAGGAGCTGATGCAGATCTTTGAGCAGACCTACGGTCCCGTGCGCCGAAAGCAGTACAGCGAGCCCAAGCGCTACAAAACCGTTGATCCGCAAAAACAAAAGAAGAAAAAGAATCTTCCCGCCGACTACAACGGCGTAGAATATGTGCTGGTGGACGGCTACAACATCATCCACGCGTGGGATAACCTGCGCGAGATGGTCAACGAGCATATGGACGTCGCCCGCAACCTGCTGATCAATACCCTGTGCAATTATCAGGGCTACAAAAAATGCGAGCTGATCCTCGTCTTTGACGCCTACAAGATCAAAGGTCACGTGCGCGAAGTAGAGAAATACAACAACATCACCATCGTCTATACCAAAGAGGCGGAGACCGCCGATATGTACATCGAGCGTGCCTCCTACAAGCTGGCGAAAAACAACCGTGTGCGCGTCGTCACCTCCGACGGCATGGAACAGCTGATCATTCTCGGTAATGGCGCGATACGGGTATCTGCGCGTGAATTTCGCGAGGAGATCGATACAGCGGAAAAAGAAATCAGGGCGATCATTGACAGCGACACGCCCCGATAATAATTGTCTTCTTTCTATTGAAAACCGGTATAAAACAAAAACCGTGGATTTGAGGGAAACACCCTTCAAATTCACGGTAGTTTTTTGATTATTTTACGCCGATAGCGGCTTTGTAATCCTTCTTCATCGCTTCGGCATTGGAAGAGATGATCATGGACACATAGTTGCCGTCGACATCCACGGAGCATTTCTCTACGATAGCGTACTGCTCGGGATTGTAGTTCTTGGTCTCATTCAGCTTAGATTCCAGGCGCTTGCTCAGCGCGTCCTGCACACGCTTTGCCGCTTCGGCGTCCTTCGTCTTGACCAGAACGATCTCTTCCTGATTGACGCCGGTCTTATTGACGCCGCCGGCGGATTCTTCCACATCCTCCGCCTTGATACCGTAACGGCTCAGATCATCCGCGCTCTTGTACTCTAACAGATCGGTGATGTTGTAATCGGTCTTGAGCTTCTCAAAAATCTCGGAGAGCGGTTTTGCCGCCTGTCCGCAGGCGCAGAGAGTTACAGCCAGTACGGTGATCACTGCGATCACACAAAGAAATCTTTTCATTTTTGACCTCCGTTCTATTCAGTTGAGATTGCCACAGCTTGTAAAACAAGTTTTACCGTCTCGCAATGGCAATGATATTACGCGTTCTTCTTCAGATAATCCACCCACATCTGGCAGGAGGTGTCGTTGAAGTGCAGACCCATGTTATCGGGATCACTGCACAGCTCCTTCGGCAGATTACCCTTATCATCCGCGAGAGCGGAATATACATCTAAATAACGATAGCCCTTTTCGTCGCAATACGCCTTGAGCTTGCCGTTGAATTCCTTGACCAACGTGTTGTTGAAGGACTCGAGCTGTGCCGATTCGATCATCGGAGTGACAGTCTGCAGATAGATATGCGCGTCGGGAGCCTTTTCGAGGATCTTAGCCACGACCTGCTTACAGCTGTTCATCGCGCCGTCGGTACCGTACAAGCCGATATCATTCATGCCCAGCATGATGAATATGTTCTTTTTACCGGTGATCTCTACACAATCCTCGACCAAATGATTGGAGCCCTCATAGAAGGGGTGAACCGCCTCGGGATTGTCGAGTGCCCACAGCGCGTTGGTATATCCCAGACTGCCTGCGCAGTAGAATGAAGCCTTGCCCAGTGCCTCGGGATTCTCCTGGCAATAGTAGTCGAGCTTTAAGGTGACGCTGTCACCGACAAACACCGCGCTGTCGAACCACTCCGCACTCTTGGGAGAGGTCGTATCATAACCGGATTCGGTCGCCGCCGCGGTCGCGGGCTGGACCTCGGTAGGCGCGCTTTTCTCACTTTTACAGCCGGTGAGAAGCACAGCCGTACATAAAAGCAGTGTTAAAACGATTGCTAAAAACTTTTTCATTGGGAATCATCATCTCCACAAATATATAAAAATCTATGATTAGACAAACTTCTACATGATGTGGAAAAAGTATAGCACAGGAATTTTGCAATATATTTCTAATATAGAATAATAACAGTGCTATATCCCTATAAATTTTCGGCGGATTTCACACAGATTATTGTTCACCCTGCTGTATCTGATTATCCGCTAAGCTTTTGTTGATATAATTCAGTACACGCTTTTTGTCCGCACTCCACTGCGGCGCGATCAGGCTTTTTTTATCACCGTCGCCCGTCAGTCGATAGATCACGACATTGTCAGGCAGGATGCGGATACAGCGGCACAAAATGCGCGCGTATTCCTCGAGCGTCAGGGTACGGAACAGCCCGCTGAGATAGTCGGCGGCAAGGTCGGTGCCCTCGAGCACATGCAGCAGTTGGAGCTTGACGCCGTCGGTCACTTGCCCGACATACTTGACGGTCTCGAGCATCATTTCCTCCGTTTCACCGGGCAAACCGAGGATGACGTGGGTGACCACTTCGATTCCCGCATCATGAAGCGCCTTGACCGCCTCATCGTAAGCGGATAGCGGATAGCCGCGCCGGATATAGACGGCGGTAGCTTCGTGGATCGTCTGCAAGCCCAGTTCTACGGTCACGGGCTTTTTGCGGTTGATCTCCCGCAGCAGTTCGATCACCTCGGGCGGCAGGCAGTCGGGGCGTGTGCCGATCGAAAGCCCCACGATATCATCGGGCGCGATCGCCGCCTCATACAAAGCACGCAGTTTTTCGACAGGCGCGTAAGTGTTGGTGAACGGCTGAAAATACGCGATATACAGGTTGTCGCGGGTCTTGGAGCGCACCCTGCGTTTGGCAACTTCGAGCTGTTCACCGACGGTCAGTCCTGCGGATGAAGCGAATTCACCCGATCCG
>CACWXE010000183.1 GCA_902764715.1 uncultured Ruminococcus sp.
CGCTTTGATGAAATCATCCTTGTTCTGCTCCATTTCATGAAGCTTGGCGATACGCTCCTTGTACTCAAAGATCTTGTCCTTCAGCTCCATGCGCTCCAACTCGTATTTCTGCGATAGCTGCATGAACATCTCATCCGTCAGCTTACCGGTAGCGTTGTCCTCATAGATTTTGACAAACAAGTCTGCTACCGTCTGACTTCTGACAGTCATTCTGTTCAGCTCACTTTCGAGATATTTTTGCTCGCTGATCATATCCGCGTTGGTCTTCTCAGCCAACAGCTCAGCGAACTCATCCTCGTGGTATTCCAGATACTTTGCCAACCGCCGCAATTCCTGCTTGACTACCTCTTCAATCGCGTCTGCTCGGATATAGTGGCGCGAATTGCAGGAACCGCGCGTATCGCTTTTGTAGTTGGAACAACTGAAGAAATGGATATCCTTGTTGCCGGAGTTGGTATGATGCCACAGCTTACTACCGCAATCGGCACAGCAGAGCAAATCCGCAAAAATGCTTTTCTCACCGTTCTCCGGCTTTGGGTGACGACGTTTATTCTTATGGATTGTCTTTTGCACCAGTTCAAACGTCTCGCGGTCGATGATCGGCTCATGAACATTCTTGAATACCGCCCAATTCTCAGGCGGATTATCCAGACGCTTCTTATTCTTATACGACTTGCTGTAAGTCTTAAAATTGATCACATCTCCGCAATACTCCCGTTTGGTGATGATGTGCTCAATGGTGGTATAGCTCCAACGGTACGGATCGGGATTGGTCTTTCTGCCTCCTTTGCGGATACCTTTCTGTATCCAGTAATAAGTCGGCGTAATCACTTTTCGCTCTTGCAAAATATGGGCGATCGTCTCATTTCCCTTTCCTTCCAATACCATGCGGAAGATATCCCTTACCACTGCGGCGGCTTCGGGGTCAATGATCCACTTTTTCGGATCATCGGGGGATTTGATATACCCATACGGCGGAAAGCTCAGCGGCTCACCGGAGCTGCCCCGGATACGGTAGGATGATCGGCACTTTTTACTGATATCCTTTGCATACCATTCATTGACGATGTTCTTGAATGGTGCGATCTCGTTTTCGCCCTCATCGCTGTCTACATTATCGTTGATGGCGATAAAGCGAACGTCACGATCGGGGAAGTAGGTATCGGTGTAGTAACCGACCGTATCATATCGCCTGCCGAGTCGGGATAGATCTTTGACGACCACCGTTGAGATATACCCAAGGTCGATATCCTCGATCATCTTCTGAAAACCCGGACGGTTGAAGTTGGTACCGGTATAGCCGTCATCCACATAATAGCGGGTGTTGCCGAGGCTGTGTTCTTTGGCAAATTGTTTGAGCATTTTCTTTTGTGTAGAGATGGAGTTGCTCTCTCCCTCCATGCCGTCGTCACGCGACAGACGGCAGTAGAGAGCGGTAATTCCAATATTAGCTTTCTTCTTCGACTGCATTGTTGTCCTCCTTTCCGGCAGCCGAACACACATTTTCTGCTGTCATTGTATCATCGTTATCCGCTGTCGGCAAAGGTACGACGTCGCTTTCCAGCATCTTTTTCACGCATTTGTCAAGAGTAGGATCATCGTTGATGTTTCCGTGATGTCGGAATACAGGCGTGACCACAAAAGTACAGCCGTTGATATGATACTCCATATCATCCGTATACATTGATTGAAATAACCTCATCGGCTGTCACGCTCCTTCCCTCGGTCACGGTGACGGTTGTAGTCCGTCGCGACAAGATGAAGAATGTATTTCTGAATATCGCTGACGGAATAACTGTCGGGGAAATACTTGCGGATCTCCTCATACGGAAAACTGACCTTTTCTCTCTGATTCGGCTTATCCTGAGATAAGAGGTGACAGATTCGGTCAGTATCAAGGTCTCCCGATTGCGACAGCTTTTTCAGCATGATCGCCTGAGAAAGCGACGGCGTTCTATCCTCTGCTTCCATTACCTCTAATACGTCATACTGATCCGTGTCTGAGAGATAACGGTCAAGCAGATCTGTGATACGGCAGATATCAACCGCAGCACCTTCTATGCGCACTATCTCAATCCGATCACACTGTATAAGCTGATGGAGCAACACTTGACGGACGGTCTGAACCGGTGTTTTATCGACCTGAAAGACAAATCCATTACTTATGTGGAGTTTATTCGTCTTTTTCTCGAATACTGCTATGAGAACGCCGATCTGTTCCTCGCGCTGAACAAGACAGACAGTATCTCGCTGAAAAGTGCTTGTGTCGAGTTGCTCGTGAAGTACGGCTTTCTTACCGGTAAGATTCCGAAAAAAGACAGGATCTACGATTATGTATTTTATGTCAACGGCGTGTTCAGCACAGTCGACCGATGGCTGCGCGAGGATCGCACGAAAAGCGTCGATGAGATGGCACAATTGATCTACCGCTTGACATACACACCCCATCGATCTCAGAAATAGATCTATTTCCCGATAAAACATCGTTTTGAACAACAAAAAACCTCATGTTTAGCCCTCTCTCCTGGCTATAGGTGAAGGCCATTGTATGACAACTGAATAAAAGATCCTGATTATAGCAGACATTGTTCATGTTCAAAAGATAAGGCCTTAAGCAGGAAAAAAACAGAAACGCACCCCGAGGACCATACTTTTATGAGCTGCCCGGGAGATTGGAGGAAACAGCATGCCCTAGATTGAGTAAGAAATATAAACAGGAATGGCAGTTCTTTCTGGATGACCGAAACCGTATGAAGTACAACGAGCTATGCAAGAAATGCGACAAGGAGTGTAAGCAAAGCTTCCGAGCGATCATCATCGATTGCCCTTACGAGAGAAAGAACCGAAAGAAAAAGCGGCAGTGATGCCGGGAAAGGAGGAAATAATGCCGATTAATCCAATATCTGCAGAACAGCTATACTTCAAACCATTCAAAACTCTTCCCTCTCTGGTTGACGGGATTATACCGAAAGGTATGACGGTACTCGCCGGGTCATCCAAGATTGGAAAGAGCTGGATGGCTCTGGATCTTGCTATAGCAGTAGCGTCAGGTGGTGAATTCCTCGGCAGGCACGTCAGACAAGCCGGAGTACTTTATCTCTGTCTCGAGGATACCGAGAAGCGCGTCCAGGATAGGATGTACCAGCTATGTGATGAAGCGCCGCCCAATCTGTACTTCAGTACTACGAGTGACAGGCTCGGCTGTGGCTTCACTAGAGATGTCGTTGAAATGTTGCGTAAGCATCCCGATATAGAACTGATCATCATAGATACACTCCAGAAAGTCAGGCAGTCAGATGACAGCTCGGGCAATGGCACATACAGCAAGGACTATGAAGAGATCGCAAAGATCAAGAAGATCGCGGATGTGAACGACAGATCCATCCTTGTACTCCATCACCTGCGTAAGCAACCGGATAAACGGGATCCGTTCAATGAGATCTCCGGCTCGGTCGCTATATGCGGAGCCAGCGATACCAACATGGTGTTAAAGAAGCAAGCAGGGTCTTCCACAGCTGAGCTGTATATACGTGGGCGCGATGTCGAGGAACATAAGCTCATACTCGAGTACATATTCCCGAGGTGGTCAGTTGTGCAGGAACTCAATGCAGCCGATCTGGTAAAAGAGTCGGTGCCGGATGCACTCCGCGCTTTCTCCAGAAGACCCTGGAATGTGCAGATGATGATGTCATTTGCCATATCCAGGTTCTTTTAATCTATGCGGGTCACCGGCAGGTCTGTGAGAGGCCGGAGAATATGCAGGCAGCGGTCCCGGAAGGAAGAAGGCTGAGCCGCCGGAATCAGGATGCAGAAGTTATAGAAATTGTCTATATAACCCCATAGATATAGATAGTCCCGCTTGATATGAAAATCCAGATCTGATAGTATATATATATATAG
>CACWXE010000184.1 GCA_902764715.1 uncultured Ruminococcus sp.
GACGTGGCAAGCAGTACCCTGACACAGCATGATCAGGTACTTGCCGACAGGCTCAAAGCGGAATTGGGTGTAGAACGTGCCGACGCCCATGATCTCACTGGTCGCGATACCGGTACGCTCAGAGATCAGCTCGATCGCTTCCTTCGGCAGATAACCGTAGATATCCTGCGTGTGCTGTAAAATGGTGATCAGACTGCCCTTGATGTCGGCGTATTCATCGAGCACACCGTCAAGCAGGGAAAGGTCGATATTATCATTCATAAAGTTCCTCCAAATGCTGATTCCGCATGATCGAATCAGCCCATAATAATACGCCAAAAGCGCACTCTCACATGTTCGGAGAGCGCGCTTATTGTTCTGTCAAAAATCGCTTACGATCAAACGATGCCCTCTGCGAGCATAGCCTCGGCAACCTTTTCAAAGCCGGCGATGTTAGCGCCTACCACATAGTTGCCCTCAAAGCCGTACTTCTTCGCAGCCGCGTCAAGATTGCGGAAGATGTTGACCATGATCTGTTCGAGTTTCTGATCGACCTCTTCAAAGCTCCAGGAGAGTCTCTCGGAGTTCTGGCTCATCTCCAGCGCGGAGGTAGCAACGCCGCCAGCGTTGGCAGCCTTACCGGGTGCGAAGAGCACGCCGTTCTTCTGGAAGTACTCGGTCGCCTCAAGGGTGGTCGGCATATTCGCGCCCTCCGCTACAGCGGTAACACCGTTTGCGACCAGCGTCTTTGCGTCGTCGATACCGAGCTCGTTCTGGGTCGCGCAGGGCAGTGCGATATCACACTTGATATCCCAGACATTGGAACCCTCCGCCTTTTTGTCATGATACTCAGCGGACGGACGAGCCGCGGCATAAGCATCCAGACGAGCACGCTTGACTTCTTTAATCTCCTTCAGGAGAGCAACATCGATGCCCTCTTTATCATAGATCCAGCCGGTGGAGTCGGAGCAGGTCACGACTTTAGCGCCGAGCTGCTGTGCTTTCTGGATCGCGTAGATCGCGACATTGCCCGCGCCGGATACGCAGATGGTCTTGCCGGCGATATCGATGCCGTTAGTCTTTAACATTTCATTGGTCAGATAGAGGAGTCCGTAGCCGGTCGCCTCGGTACGAGCCAAAGAACCGCCGAACGCGAGACCCTTGCCGGTGAGAACGCCCTCAAAGCTGTTGCGCAGGCGCTTATACTGACCGAACATGTAACCGATCTCTCTGCCACCGGTACCGATGTCGCCCGCGGGCACGTCGGTGTCAGCGCCGATATGACGGAACAGCTCCGTCATAAAGCTCTGGCAGAAGCGCATGATCTCCATATCGGACTTGCCCTTGGGGTCAAAGTCAGAGCCGCCCTTACCGCCGCCGATCGCAAGACCGGTCAGAGAGTTCTTGAAGATCTGCTCAAAGCCGAGGAATTTGATGATACCAATGTATACGGACGGATGCAGACGGATACCGCCCTTATACGGGCCGATCGCGGAATTGAACTGGACGCGATAGCCGGTGTTCACCTGTACCTGACCGTTATCGTCGACCCACGGAACGCGGAACTTGATCTGACGCTCAGGCTCGCAGAGACGCTCGAGCAGCGCCTGCTTCTTATACTCTTCCTCATTCGCCTCGATGACCGGACGAAGAGAATCCAGAACTTCTTCCACCGCCTGTAAGAATTCAGGCTCGGAAGCATTCTTTTCTTTTACTTTAGCCAGTACTTCATCTACATAAGACATAGTATTCCCTCCAAAAATTTATATGTTGCACTGCAAAAAAACGCAAAAAAATAAAGGCACCTCGGACTATGTGTCCGAGACGCCTTTGTCTCAACAGCACGAATTATACGCCCATTTCATCTGTTTGTCAAGCGATAGAACGAATTTTAACAAAACTTACTAATTGGTTTTGCAGGATTACCGTTCTTTTCTTGCAAAATGCGAAAAGATGCGGCGCTTGCCATCCGTGGCTTATTGCGTAATTCGGTTGAGATTGCCACAGTCCTTAGCAACCCTCAGTCACCTTCGGTGACAGCTCCCTTAGGAAAGGGAGCCAATGGGTTTCGCAATGACTGTAGAAAAAAGGGATTGACATCAAAAAATAATTATGTTAAAGTGTTAGCGGAACAAAGGCGTTCATTTGAGGCAGTATTCTGCGCTGCCCCAAATGGCGCTTTTTTATCTTTCATAATCATTGCGAGGGCTCGGCGCGATTGTCGGCTCGCGGCAATCACAACTGATCTTGATATGAACAAAGGCGTTCATTTAGACTGTTCCGGGTCTAAGTGTCGCCTTTTTTATATTTATATGTTTTTATATGGCATTACCTCTGAAAAGGAGCGAGTGAGAGCATGAATCATACAGAACAAGAGCTGATGAAGCAGATCGAAGAAGAGGACGTCAAATTCATCCGTCTTTCCTTCTGTGATATCTACGGCGTTCAAAAGAATATTTCCATCCAGCGCAGCGAGCTGCCCAGAGCTTTTGAGAAAGGGATCGGGATCGATGCTTCTTACATCAACGGCTTCGGCGGCGATTACGGCAAGGATATCTGGCTCCATCCCGAGACGGATACGATCACGGTTCTGCCGTGGCGACCGGAGCACGGCAAGGTCGTCAGGATGTTCTGTACGCTGACCTACGAGGACGGCACTCCTGTCGAGACCGACACCCGCGCAATATTAAAGGATGCCGTCAAATATGCCCAATCAAAGGGCTATCGCTTCCACTTCAAGTCCGAGCTGCAGTTCTATCTGTTCAAGACGGACGGCGACTCGGAGAATACCGGCGTTCCCTATGACAACGCGGGGTATATGGACATTGCGCCTCTCGACAAGGGCGAGAACGTGCGCCGTGAGATCTGTCTGACGCTCGAACAGATGGGGATCGACCCCGAAAGCTCTCACCACGAGGCGGGTCCCGGACAGAACGAGATCGATTTCCGCTATGCCGATCCGATCACTGCCGCGGACAATACCGTGACTTTTCTCAGCGTCGTCCGTACCATAGCGGCACGCAACGGACTGTTTGCGGACTTTTCACCCAAGCCGATCAAGGATAAGACCGGCTCGGCTCTGCATATTTCCGTATCGACAAAGGCAAAAACGGGAGAGGATGTGACCGACGCCGCGATCGCGGGCATCCTGCATAATATTGCCGGTATGACGGTATTCCTCAACCCGAAGGCAGAATCCTTTGAGCGCTTCGGCAAGCACAAGGCGCCGAAGTATATCACATGGTCACAGACGAATCGTTCTCAGCTTGTATTCGCGCGGCATACCGAAAGCGGCAGCCGCTGTGCTCAGCTGCGTTCACCCGACCCTCAGGCGAATCCGTATCTGGCATACGCGCTGATGATCTACGCGATCATGGACGGTATTGAAAACGGCAGGACGTTACCGCAGCCCACGGATGAAAACGTCCTGCAGCTCATCCACACCGATGCGGCAGAACCCCAAAAGCTGCCCGACAGCCTGGAGAAGGCTCGTATAGAGGCTGCCAATTCACCGCTTGTACAGCGGTTCATCCCCTCGGCAGTGACCGTGGTTTACTGTGCCGATTAACAGCGTAGTAAACACTGTTTTTACCATATCATTGTTTACCTGATAACAAAAATCATCGAAAGGAGAGCGCACCTTGGACTTTACAGAGCACCGGTACAGAATACTGATCGTATCCTCGGACGACAGGTTCGGCAGAGAAGTCAGCACTCTCCTGCAGGGTGATCAATTTCAGCAGGATTTTTCCCGCAGCGCGTCGGACGCCCGCTGTAAGCTGCTCGAAAATCAATACGATTTTGTGATCGTCAACGCGCCGTTGAGGGATGAGTTCGGCTCCCGTCTGTGTATCGATATCAGCCGCAACAACGGTACCGTCGCCGCGATCTTTGCGGCAACCGATACCTATGACGAGCGAAGGTGTCCGTGCACGGCGTTTTCGCGCTCCATAAGCCGACCTCCAAAACACTGGTCTCTCAGGCGGTGTCACTGATGGTGTGCGCCAGAGAACGTCTGCGGTCGTTGGAAAAGAAGGTCGGCAACACCGAAAGCAAGCTCGACGAGATCCGCATCGTCAACAAAGCCAAATGGCTGTTGATCGATCAGGAAGGGCTGAGCGAGGCGGATGCGCATAAGTATATCGAGAAGTCCGCGATGGACGCCGGTATCACCAAACGGCTCGCCGCTCAAATGATCATTGACAAATATCTGTAAATGACGTATTTTCTTAGTAGGGAATGCGTCTTTGTCTTTTTAGGACAGTTGACATATTATTAGTAAAGGAGAACACTTATGTGCGGAATAGTAGGATATGTCGGGCCGCGTGACTGCGCGGATGTGCTGGTCTCGGCTCTGACTAAGCTGGAATATCGCGGATATGACTCCGCCGGTATCGCCGTGTTTGAAAACGGAAAGATCGAGGTCGCCAAAACCAAGGGCAGACTGGCTGATCTGACCGAGAAGATGGAGAAAGAGGGCAAGCCGCAGGGTCATGCGGGCATCGGCCATACGCGCTGGGCGACCCACGGCGAGCCGAGCGATATCAACTCTCACCCCCACTCGGGGCGCAGGGTCACCATCGTCCATAACGGCATCATTGAGAACTACAAACAGCTCAAGCAGTTTTTGATCGAAAACGACCGCACCGAGTTTCTCTCCGATACCGATACCGAGGTCGTGGCGCAGCTGCTCGACTTCTACTATGAGGGCGATCCCATCCGCTGTATCCGCCGTACGCTCCATGAGCTGCGCGGTTCCTTTGCGCTGGGGATCGTTTTCGCCGACCGTCCCGAGACCGTTTACGCGGTACGGTGTGAAAGCCCGCTGATCGTCGGTCAGGGTCAGGACGAGGTGTTCATCGCCTCCGACGTGCCCGCCATCATCAAATATACCAAGGAGTATTATCTGCTGGAGCAGGGCGAGATCGCGATCCTGAAAAACGGCAGTGTGGATTTTTGCACCCTGCACGGCAGAAAGCTGAAGAAGGAACTGCTCTTTGCCGACTGGGATGAGGACAGCGCCGAAAAGGGCGGTTATCCGCACTATATGCTCAAGGAGATCCATGAGCAGCCCACCGCCGTCAAAACGACGGTCACGCCGCGCATCGAGGACGGTCTGCCCAATCTGTCCGAGTGCGGCATCATCTTCGGCACGCTGAGGAATCTGAAAAACATCTTCATCGTCGCCTGCGGTACCGCCATGCACGCCGGAATGGTGGGCAAATATGTCATCGAAAAGCTCGCGCGCGTACCCGTGACGGTCGATATCGCCTCCGAGTTCCGTTACCGCGATCCGCTGTTGACGCATGACGACCTGATCATCATTATCAGCCAGAGCGGTGAGACCGCCGACAGTAAGGCAGTACTGAGCCTCGCCAAGTCGCGCGGCGCCAAAACGCTCGCAATCGTCAACGTCAAGGGCAGCTCCATCGCCAGAGAAGCCGATATGGTCATCTACACCCACGCGGGTCCCGAGATCGCGGTCGCTTCCACCAAGGCGTATATGGTCCAGCTCGCGGTCATGTATCTGTTCGCCTTTGAAACAGCGCTCGCCAAGGGTAAGCTCGAGGAGAAGGAGTGCCGCAGACTGACTGCCGCGCTGCTCAAAATGCCCGATGTGATCGAGAAAACCATCGACAAGGTCGTGGATATGTGCCAGTATGTTTCCACCAAGCTGATCACCGCCGACAGCCTGCTGTATATCGGCAGGGGGCTTGATTACGCGCTGTCGATGGAGGGCTCCTTAAAGCTCAAGGAGATCAGCTATATCCATTCCGAGAGCTACGCCGCGGGTGAGCTCAAGCACGGCACGATCTCGCTGATCACCGAGGGGATGCCCGTGATCGCTGTCGCGACCCAGAACACCCTGCTCGAAAAGACCGTGAGCAACATCAAAGAGGTCAAGGCACGCGGCGCGATGACGATCGTGATCTGTGACGAAGAAGCGGATATCGACGCGGACGC
>CACWXE010000185.1 GCA_902764715.1 uncultured Ruminococcus sp.
ATGGCTCGGGCTTTGATATGCCGCCCAAGGATTGTCCCGACTGCGGCACGCCGATGGAGCGTGACGGTCATGAGATCCCGTTCGAGACCTTCCTCGGCTTCAAGGGCGACAAGGTCCCTGATATCGACTTGAATTTCAGCGGTGAACAGCAGAGCGCCTCTCACCGTTATACAGAAGAACTCTTCGGTCGTGAGAACGTCTTTAAGGCGGGCACCATCTCGACCGTTGCCGATAAAACCGCTTACGGTTATGTCAAAAAGTTCTGTGAAGAGCATAACCGCACCTTCCGAAAGGCGGAGATGAATCGTCTTGCGACCGGCTGTACCGGCGTCAAGCGCACTACCGGTCAGCATCCCGGCGGCATGGTCGTTGTACCGCGCGGCATGGAGGTCTATGATTTCTGTCCCGTACAGCATCCCGCCGACAAGAGCGATTCCGATAATATCACTACCCACTTCGATTTCCATTCCATCCATGATACCATCACCAAGCTCGACGAGCTCGGACACGATGTTCCGACGATCTACCATTATCTGGAAGAGAACACCGGTATCCCCGTTATGGATGTTTCCATGAGCGATCCCGACGTCATGTCCCTGTTCACTTCTCCCGAAGCGCTGGGCGTGACAGCCGAGGATATCGACTCAGAGACCGGTACCTTCGCGTTGCCGGAGCTCGGCACGAGCTTTGTCCGTCAGATGTTGGTCGAATCCAAGCCCAAGACCTTTACCGATCTGCTGCAGATATCGGGTCTTTCGCACGGTACCGACGTTTGGATCGGCAATGCCGCCGATCTGATCAAGGACGGCACCTGCACCATCTCCGAGGTCATCGGTACGCGTGACTCGATCATGACCTATCTGATGCACAAGGGGCTTGATCCCTCGATGGCGTTCAAGATCATGGAGATCGTGCGTAAGGGTAAATCCACCAAGCTGCTCACCGAGGAGCATCTGAACGCGATGAAGGAGCATGATGTGCCCCAGTGGTATATCGACTCCTGTATGAAGATCAAGTACATGTTCCCGAAGGCTCATGCCGCTGCTTATATGATCTCAGCGCTCAGACTCGGCTGGTACAAGGTACATAAACCGATCGAGTTCTATGCGGCGTATTTCACCGTTCGTAACGATAACTTTGACGGCGCGACACTGCTCAAGGGCCGTGACGCGGTACGCAATAAGATCAAAAGTATCGAAGAAAAGGGCTTTGAAGCATCCGCGAAGGATAAGGCTGAGGTTCCGATGCTCCAGATCATGAACGAGATGCTCGCGCGCGGAATTGAGGTACTGCCCGTTGACATCTACAAAAGTGAAGCGAAAAAGTTCGTGATCGAAGACGGCAGGATCCGTCTGCCGTTCTGCTCACTCACCGGAGTAGGGGAGAGCGCGGCGTTCTCGCTTGCCGAAGCCGCAAAGAAGGGAGAGTATCTCTGTATCGAGGATGTGATCACCCGCGCCAAGGTCAGTAAAGCCGTCATCGAAACGCTCAAGGAATGCGGCGCGTTCGGTGACCTTCCCGAAACAGCGCAAATGAGTCTTTTTTGATCGAAACCGTTAGCATGAATTCTATTTGCTTATACAATTCATACAGTGATATCACGGCAGGATCAAGTGAACGTTGTGCGATTTCGAAAAAAGTTGTTAAATTTGGGGTGATGTATTGAAAAATCCTAAAATAAAGAATATAATGATAGTGATATTATACACTACGTTGCTTATATTCTTTTTCATCCACATCAACGACGTTTTTTCCGTACTGAAAACGATCTTCACGGTATTATCACCGGTCATGTACGGATTGGTGATCGCCTACCTGCTGAACTATCCCTACAAGGCGTTTCGCGATCACGCGTTCAAGAATATGGGCACTAAGCGCCCTTGGCTGAAAAAGGTCAAAAAGCCGCTGTCCTTATTTCTTTCGTACACCATCGTATTCGGCATCGTGGCTTTTTTGGTCGGCACCCTGATCCCGGAGCTTTCCTCCAGCGTTTCTACGCTGATCGATAACATCCCCGCGTATGAAAAGGCGCTTCGGTCGGCTTCCGACAATGCGGTCGATTTCATCAAGAATCTGACCGGTTATAATCTGTATGATTATGATAACTACAGCAACCTGATCTCGATCGTCACCGGCAGCGATACGACCGAGTTCATCAAAAATATCGTGACCAATGTACTGCCCTCCGCTTTCAATACCGTACTCGGTATCGGAGCCGGACTGTACAATTGGATCATCGGTATCATCATCTCGATCTATCTGCTGTCGAGCAAGGAACGCCTGATCCGTCAGTTCAAGATCGTTGTCGTCGCTTATACACCGAAAAAGTTCTATAAAAGGCTGTTCAAGATCGGCGAAGTATTCAACAAAAAATGCGGTCGGTTCATCGTCGGAAAGATCATCGATTCGATGATTATCGGACTGATGTGCTTTATCGGCCTTTCGATCTTCCGTTTCCATTATCCGCTTTTGATCAGCGTGATCATCGGCGTGTTCAATTTGATTCCGTTTTTCGGACCTATCATCGGCGCGATCCCAACCACCTTCCTGCTGTTGATCATCAACCCGATGGAGGCGCTCGGATTTGTCGTGTTCATCATCGTGTTACAGCAGTTCGACGGCAACATCTTAGGACCCAAGATCCTCGGCGAGACGGTCGGAATCTCCGGCTTCTGGATCATGGTATCGGTTATCGTCGGCGGCGGATTGTTCGGATTGCCCGGTATGCTGCTCGGTGTTCCGATCTTCGCGGCGATCTATACGCTGGTCGAAGAAGGCGCCCAAAGACGTTTGAAGAAAAAGCAATTATCAGCAAACGACGTAGCACCCGAGGTCGTTGAGGACTATCCCGAGGATAAGCAAAAGCCCAAATCCAAGGAGCCTTCACTCCTCGATAAAGCGTCCGAGCTGTTTAACAATAAAAAAGGCAAATGAAGAATTTGTTTCATTAGGAGGTTTTAAAAATGCAAATGAAAAAAGTAGTTAGCTTGATCATGGTTCTTGTCATGATGCTGACTGTCGCGATCATCCCCGGCACTTTCTCTGCTGCCAACAAGGATACCGCGGCTACAGCCGCTCAGGACTATGCTCTTGCGCCCAACATCCAGAGCGGTAATATCCTGCACGCGTTCAACTGGCGCATGCGCGATCTCGTGAAGTATGCTCCCGAAATCGCCGCCGCGGGTTATACCACCGTACAGATCTCTCCGGTTCAGTACACGAAGGCTACCGTTAACGATGGCTCTTACGCGACTGACTGGTGGTCCTTCTATCAGCCCACCGACTTCACCGTCGGTAACGCTCTCGGTACCGCTGAAGATCTTCAGGCTGCTACCACTGAGCTGCACAAGTACGGTATCAAGGTTGTTGCAGACGTTGTCACCAACCATCTGCAGAACTGCACCACCAGAAAGGAAGTCAGCCAGGTGAGCTCCACTGTCAGAGGCTTTGCCCGTAACTCCAACCTGCTGAATCACACGACTCCTGCCGGTGACGGTTCCCGTGACAGCCAGACACAAAACGATCTTGACGGTCAGCTCTCTGATATCAACACCGCTAACACCGCTTTTCAGCAGTATGTTATCACCAACCTGCTCAATCCGTTAGCTGATAACGGCGTAGACGGCTTCCGTTTTGATGCCGCAAAGCACATCGAGACCCCTAAAGATTCCAATGGCTCTAACTATTGGCCTACCATCACCAACGCGATCAAGGCGAAGAATTCCAACGCTTATATCTACGGTGAGATTCTCGATAACGCCGGCAAATTCAACATTTCTAACTATACTGAATACATGAACGTAACTGACTGGGCTTACGGCAATACCGTTCGCAGCGCGCTGAATTCTAAGAACGCTTCGAACCTTGTCAACTACGGTTACACC
>CACWXE010000186.1 GCA_902764715.1 uncultured Ruminococcus sp.
CATCGACGAGCGCTTCATAGCGCTGCGGATCGTAATAATAGGCAAGTCCGTGACCCGCGTCTGCGATCAGATAGCGCTCGATCATCTCGGGATTCGCCTTTTGCACTTCTTCGCTCATGGGAGTGGGGACAAAATCATCGCCGTCGCCGTGGATGATCATGATCGGAACGGTCGCCTTTTTGACCTCCTTTGCCGCGGTGGTCTTGCTGACGTTGAACCGCCCGTAGATCAACCCGGAGAGCTTGATGACAGGCCAGCACAGATCGACGTTGAGACCGACCAGCTGACAGACATGACGGATGATCTTCTCGGCGTCGTTGAAGGGACAATCGGAGATAATGCCTTTGACGTTATCGGGCAGCTCTTGTCCCGACGCCATCAGCACTGTGCCGCCGCCCATCGAGATACCGTGCAGATAGATGGGGCAGTCTGTGCCGAAGCGTTTACGTGCGTAATCGATCCATGACAGTACGTCGAATCGCTCACGCATACCGAAGGTGATGGTGTGACCCTCTGAGCGCCAGTGGGCTCTTTCATCTACCATGATGACAGGGTAGCCCTGACGGATCAGTGACAATCCCACGCCCGAATAGTCGCGCAGCGCGGAGCCGTGGTAGCCGTGAAAGCAGAGGAACAGCGGCTTGGAGTCATCACCCTGATAGTATCGCGCGCTGAGCTTGAGTCCGTCATAGGAGCGCGTCGTGATAAATTCACACGGAAGAGCGGCGAGCTCTTTGACCTTCACCCGCGCCTCGTCCCGATAAGGGTGCTTCGATTTGGTGATCGGACCCTTTGTTTCGGATATGTTCTTGATCGGATAATAGAATGTTTTATAATACGCCGCGAACAGAATGAGCAACAGTCCTATCAGTACCACGGCGAGGATGATCGCGAGAATCATAATATCACCTGAAATTTAAAGTAATTGTAAAGCCGGTCAGTCAGCGGCAATCTTGTAGCGTTATTCTACCATATTCGACAGATGAATGCAATCGGTTCCGGTTTATGAGCTGTTTTCATTGATAAAAATGTGAAAATATTTCTAATAAGTAGTGCATTTTTTTAGAAACTGTGTTACAATATCACCAATAATGTGATTTTATCATTACAAAAACAAAGGAGAAGATTATTATGACTGTAACAAAAAAACTTGAAGGCACCAAACTGACCGCAACGATCGAGGGTCGTCTGGACACCAACACCACCCCCGAGGCGGAAAAGGAACTGGCAGGCAGCCTTGATAACGTGACCGAACTGATCCTTGATTTCAAGCAGCTCGATTACATCTCTTCCGCAGGTCTTCGTCTGCTGCTGATGCTGCAGAAGAAGATGAACGCGCAGGGTTCCATGAAGATCCTTAACGCCAACGCCATCGTCAAAGAGATTTTTGAAGTAACCGGTTTTTCTGATGTATTGACAGTAGAGTAAGGAGCCCTGCAATGATCGATATAATCCAATTGATTGAACAGTATACCCATAATAACCCTCAAGCCGCTATCCTCTACGATGACGCGCACTCGAGGGGCATTACCTACTCCAAGCTCGATGACATGAGTGGACGTGTTTACGCTTATCTGAAACAGCAGGGGATAGGGAAAGAGGATTTTGTATTGATCAAGCTCCCTCGCGGAGTCCTGCCGATCGTCGCGATGATCGGCATTTGGAAAGCGGGCGCCGCATGGGCGCTGGTCGAGGATACCTACGCGCCCGAGCGTATCGACTATATCCGCAAGGATTGCGGCTGTAAGGCAGAACTGAATTCCGATAACTGGGACGATATCATGAAGCTTGAGTCGTTGTCGGGACATGAAAAGACCGATCTGCATGACGCGGCATACGCGATCTATACCTCCGGCACCACAGGCAATCCTAAGGGCGTATTGCACGAATACGGCAACCTCAGCCGCGCGGTCGAGTCGATCCGTGTCAATGGCGAGGATCCCTTCACCGGTAAGGAGCGCGTCGCGCTTCTCGCGCCGATGAACTTTGTCGCTTCTGTCATCCTTATCTTGAAGCTGTTCAGCATAGAGTGTGCCAAGCTCTTTGTTGTCAGCTACGCGACCATCAAGAATCCCCTCGCGCTGAAGACCTATTTCCTCGAAAAGCGCATCAGCGTCACCTTCCTGACGCCTTCTTATGTTCGTATGCTCGGCAACACCACCGGTCCCTTCCTGCGCATGTTGGTCGTCGGCAGTGAGCCCGCGAACAATCTGTATAATCCTAATCTGGATCTGATCAATGTCTACGCGGCGTCCGAAAGCGGCTTCGCGGTAGGTGTATTCACGATCGATAAGGCATATGAGACCTGTCCGATCGGCAAGCCCGAGATCGAGACCGAGATCACCCTGATCGGTGAGGACGGCAACAAGGTCGAAGAGGGCGAGATCGGCGAGCTGTGCTTTGAGAACCCTTATGTGCGCGGCTATCTGAATCTTCCCGAAGAAACCGAAAAGGCATTCCAAAACGGGGTCTATCATTCGGGTGACCTCGCGCGCTGTGACGCGAACGGCAACTATGTCCTGCTCGGCAGATCGAACGATATGATCAAGATCAACGGTAACCGTATCGAACCCGCTGAGATCGAAGCCGCCGTCAAGGAAGCGCTCGGTATCAAGTGGGCTGCGGCACGCGGCTTTGAAGATAGCGGCAAGAGCTTTTTGTGCGCGTATTACATCGAAGACATCGAGATCGATTCCGACAAATTGAGAGCGGAGCTTTCCAAGCGCCTGCCGTATTATATGATCCCGTCTTATTATATCAAGGTCGATAAGGTACCCTTGAAGCCCAACGGCAAGATGGATCGCAAGGCGCTGCCCGAACCGGAAGCCGACGACTTCAAGACCGAGTATGTCGCTCCCGAGAATGAGACGCAGGAGAAGCTCTGTCACGCGATGGAGACCGTGCTCAAGCTCGCGCAGGTCGGCATCCATGACGACTTCTATGAGATGGGCGGCGATTCGCTGACTTCTATCCGCTTGATCACCGAGAGCAATTTGCCCGGACTCAACGCGGGCGATATCTTCCGCGGCAGAACGCCGGAGAAGATCGCCGAGATCTATACGGAAAGACGCGCGAACGCAGGCGATGATTCTCCCGATATGATCCAGGAGAAATCTCTCACACAGGATCACCCCCTGACGACGGAGATGCTGTATATGGTGGACTATCAGCTCTATACGCCGAAGTCGACGATGTACAACCTGTTCACCGTGATGAAGATGGATAAGACCATTTTTGAAGCGAAGAAGATGGCTGAAACGATGTGCACCGTCATCAAGCATCATCCCGCGCTCTTGACGACCTTCCACTTCAATGGGGACGGCGAGGTCATCCAGCGCTACACGCCCGAGATCTTCGACGAGATCCATGTCGAGAAGATCAGCGAGTTTGAGTTCGGCAATATCAAAGATAATCTGGTTCAGCCGTTCAAGATCATCGGCGGAAAGCTGTTCCGCTGCCGCGTGTTTGAGACGGAAAAGAATGTTTACATCTTCTTCGACGTACATCATACGCTCTTTGACGGTACCTCGTTCAAGGTGTTTATGGCGAACGTCGGCAAGGTCTATATGGGCGCTCAGCCTGAGCCGGACTACTATTATTACATGCTCCATCAGCGTGAGCATGCTCAGGAAACTGATTTCTATAAAGAGAGCAAGAAATATTTTGAGGACAGATATGACGGCACAAAGTGGTCGAGCAGTCCCAATACCGACCAGACGTCGCGCGACAATGAGCTGGGCGAGATCTTTGCCGAGCTCGGTGTGGAGCCCGTTCAGCTGAAAAACATCGAGAACAAATACAGGATCAGCCGCAACGAGTTCTTTATCACCATCGGCTTG
>CACWXE010000187.1 GCA_902764715.1 uncultured Ruminococcus sp.
AAAAAAAAAAAAAACAACGCACTGCCCGCGAGCAGGAACATCTCGCTGATACATCTTTACAACCCGCCTCAAGCATGATAGAATCAATATATCATTCGCTGAGCGGCTGCGGCTCACAAGGAGAGATCATCTATGAACGATCAACTGATACTTACCGATCTTTTTGACAATGAGATCGGGCATATGAGCAAGGAGGAAGCTCACCGCTCAGGGCGTCTGCACAGAGCTTTCTCCGTTTTTATCATCAACGACGGAAAAATGCTGATCCAAAAGCGCAACAAAAACAAGTATCACTCGGGCGGACTGTGGGCTAACGCCTGCTGCTCGCATCCGCGATACGGCGAGGCTCTGACCGACTCGGTACGCCGCAGGCTGAAAGAAGAGCTCGGGATCAGCTGTGAGTTCAGGGAGCTGTTCGACTTTGTCTACTTCACCGAGTACGGCGAAGAGCTGTTCGAGTACGAGTATGACCATGTGTTCCTAAGCGAATATCAGGGCGGCTTCGACTTTGACCGCGAAGAGATCGAGGAGCTGAGATGGATCAGCTTTGACGAGCTGAAAAGCGAGATGCTCGAAGAACCGAGAAAGTTCTCGTCATGGTTTATGATCGCCGCGCCTAAGGTGCTGAAGCTCATATCGGAAAGATGAAGTGCCGCAAGCGCGGACGGATCATATTGTCGGCAATCAACATGAATCTAACGGAGGTATTATTATGAACAAATCGATCGTTGCGTATTTTTCCGCAAGCGGAACAACTGCCGAAGTCGCCAAAAGGCTGGCAGCTATTATCCATGCGGATGAGTTTGAGATCAAGCCGGAGAAGCCGTATTCCGACGCCGATCTGAGATGGACAAATCCTCTGGCGAGATGTAACCGTGAAAAATTCGGAAAGAAGGATGTGCCCATCGCCGACAAGATCGGGAATATCAATGAATATGATACGATCTTCATCGGCTTTCCGATCTGGTATTACGGCGCTCCGAATATCATCAACACCTTTGTAAAGAGTTATGATCTGTCCGCAAAGAAGATCCTCCTCTTTGCGACGTCCGGCGGCAGTGATATCGGCAAAACCGCCGCAAAGATCAAGCCCTATCTCAGCGACGGAGCGGAGATCACGGACGCAAAGGTCTTTCTTCCGTCTGTCAGTATCGGTGAGCTGAAAGCCTGGGCGGAAATATATTTATAATCGATTTTTATCCTCTCGTATGCAGTGATACGAGGGGATTTTCTTTTGTCAATTTGATTATAGTTCTTATTGAGAACTATAAAAGCGAAAAGCGGTGCGCCGCCAAAGTCCCGTTTATCGGAATATCCGTCGTGTAGAATAAACACATAGGATAATATCCTATATCCGCATTGCTTTATCGTATGCTCTTATGTTACAATAGTTTTATCATTTGATCAGGAGAATCAAAATGAAAGATTTATTCGGGAACCTCAACCAAACACAGATGGAAGCGGTCACCTCTACCGAGGGGTATATCCGCGTGATCGCGGGTGCCGGCTCCGGCAAGACGCGGGCTTTGACGCATCGTTTTGCCTTTCTCGTCAACGAAGTCGGAATATTGCCCGGCAACATCCTCTGCGTGACCTTCACCAACAAAGCCGCCGACGAGATGCGTCAGCGGATCCATCTGCTGACCGGCGACAACGACACGGGCTATATCTGTACCTTCCACAGCTTCTGCGTGAGTATTCTGCAGGAGGACAGCTTTGCCGTGCAATACCCGAAGAGCTTTCTGGTACTCGACAATTCCGACATCGACGATATGCTCCGCGTCATCTACGCCGAGCGCGGTCTGACACTGCGCGACATGACCTTCCGCGACGCGCGCGATATGATCGAGATCCAAAAGCTGTTCAAGCGTCCCGACTATTACCTCGACATGATCGAGATGTCGCTCGATACGCTGCATGACAAATATATGCGGGCAAGCGCGGTGAAAGATATCATCTTCTACGGCTATCTGTATCAGGAGAAAAAGTGCTTCGGACTGGACTATAACGATCTGATCAAGTTCGTGCTGTATATCTTCTCACAGAACAACGAGATCAAGCTCAAATGGCAGAAGCGTCTTGAGTACATCATGATCGACGAGTTTCAGGACATCGACTTTCTGCAGTATGAGCTGATGGAAAACCTCTGCGGTTTTCATAACAACTTGTTCATCGTCGGCGATTCCGACCAGACCATCTACACATGGCGCGGCGCGGACGTCAAATATCTGCTGGAATTCGACAAGGTCTTTCCGAACGTCAAAACCATCTTGATGACCGAAAATTACCGCTCTACCCCGCAGATCATCGCGGCGGTCAACTCGCTGATCGACAAGAATCGGTACAGGGTAAAGAAAGACCTGATCCCGATGCTCCCCGACGGCAAAACAGCGCGCTGTTCCGTTCTATGCTATCACGCCGATACCTCGGAGGATGAGGCGAAATGGATCGCCTCGCGGATATGGGAGCTGAATGATCAGGGTGCGCCGTTCCGCGATGTGACCATCCTCTACCGCGCCCACTACATCACACGAACCGTTGAGGATGTGTTGCGCAAGGCGAAGATCCCCTACACCATCTACAGCGGCTCGCAGTTCTATGAGCGCACGGAGATCAAGAACGCGCTGTCATACCTGAGGATGATCGCGTACAAGGATGATCTGTCGTTCCGCAGGATCGCGAACGTACCGAAGCGCAATCTCGGCGAACGGCGCATGAAGTTCCTCGAAGAATTCGCCGCGGGGCACAACTGCTCACTGTATGAAGCCCTGCGATTTACGGTTGAAGACGAACTCTTCAAGCGCACCAAGGCACAGCACTTCATCAAATTGATCGAAAGCTTTTCGGCGGATTATGCCGATCGTCCGATCTCGGAGCTGCTGTCGGACATCCTCGACAAGAGCGGCTACGAAGAAGCGCTCCGCACCGAGGGCAGTCAGGAGCGCCTCGACAACCTTGCGGAGCTGAAACAATCCGTCTATGATTATGAAAGAAACTGCGGCGAAGAGAGCACCCTTGAGCATTACCTCACGCATATCGCGCTGTACACCAACACCGATACCGAGGAAAAGGGCGACAAGGTCAAGCTGATGACCGTTCACGCGGCAAAGGGTCTGGAGTTCCCGTACGTGTTCCTCTGCGCGATGAACGAGGGCGTCTTTCCGTCCAAAAAGACGAATACGCTCGAGAAGATGGAAGAGGAACGCCGACTCGCTTTTGTCGCGATGACAAGGGCCGAAAAGCGCCTGTACCTCAGCGAGGCGGAGGGCCGCAACCTTGACGGCTCGCCGAAATTCCCCTCACGCTTGAATACGTCAACGAGCCGAAGGACTCGCTGATCGACGACGCAAAAGGCTATATCGAAACGACTGTCAAATATATGCCTGAGAACCTGAACAGTATCGCGATGCCGATCGGACAGCGTGTGCGCCACACGGTCTTCGGTGAAGGCACGGTCGTTGACGTCGATACCGACAAGGGCGCCCATCTGATCCAATTTGATTCGGTCGAGACACCGAGGATGATATCATTCAAGGTGAAGCTGGAAGCACTGCAATAACGATAGATCATCGAGGAGATATCGTAATCTGTTCGGTTGAGATTGCCACACCCCGTAAACGGGGTTCGCAATGACGATTCATATACTCCGAATCAAGCGGTTCCTGCATTTTTCAATTTCGTTTATCTCAAAGAAAAAAGGCATCCCGGCGCTGTGAGAAGACAAGCTCCTCTCACAGCGGCAGGATGCCGATCATTTTTTATAACACAAGGAAAAGCATGATCAAATCGATCAGGCGGTCTGTGCCGCTTTGCTTTTTGCCGTGCAGGTCTTACGAATGACCAGCGGCCAGACGACGACAGCAAAAAATACCATCAGGAATCCGGTGATCAGATTGCCCCAGTTACCGCCCAAAAGCGGCATGATCGTCGCGGGCGCGAGCAGTTCCTTCCACGCGAACAAAAGCGCAAAGCCTACGCATGATAAGATAGGCAAAAAGGGTAATATATCGACAGCAAATTTTGACAGCGCGTTAAAGAACTCGTCAAACACACCGCCGGTAGATTCTCTCAGGTTTTGCAAGAACAATAGGTATTGCAGATCAAATCCCATTATATTCCTCCTGTGTTTTTCTGTTTATCACACATACGAAAACAAAGTATTGACGGTCACATATAGAGATTTAGAGTAAAATCTGATCAAATCCCGTTACTTCCATGATCTCCTTCACGCTGTCGTTCGTTCCTATCAGCTTAAACTGATCCTTGTCATCCAAGGATTTATACATGATAAGAAGCACTCTCAAGCCGGCAGACGAAATATAAGACATCTTTTCAATATGAAGCTCGATCGCTTTGACTCCATCCACCTTTTTGAATTGCTCCAAGAGCTGAGGCGCGGTGATGGTATCCATACGACCTTGGATCTGAGCGGTAAACTTACCGTCCTTACACTCAGACTCAACATGGAAGGGCAAGTCCTGAGCGGCTTTCTGTTCGCTGTTTTCCTTAACGGTCAGCTCCCAGAAACTCATATTTCGATACACATCCCGAACCCTTGCGTCCTCCGCGCTCGTCGGAGGAAGAACGCCGAAATGATCGGGCAGATGATCCGCAAGGCAGATCTCTTTGACTTCAAAGCCGGCTTTTTCGATGAACGTCTTGATCTCTTCATCTGTTCCTTTGAAGATGATGTTATCATTGAACTTGACGTCAGCTACGGTTCCGGCGGCCTTTTTCGTAACGGCATTGTATAACGCGACCATGCCCGGATCATTGTCAAGAACAGCGGAAGCGATCGCGTGATCGTGAGTATAGTAAGCGCGATCCACAATGATCCAGCTGCCGCCGTGCTGCTGAAGGATACGACGGATATTGGAGAAGACCTCTTCGAGCTCCTGTTGTGAAAAGTACATCAAAAGACCCTCGGTGGTAATGAGAAGCTCTTCCTCTTCCCCTTCCAGCGGGGCTGCCATGGAGTCATAGTTGGTGGCGTCGACCGCATCGTAATGGATATTTGCATCCCCGCCGTGTATCTTGGCGGCTGCGGGACCGACGTCGTCTATCACGGCAGGGAGGTCAAAGCCATAGTATACCCTACCCTGACGCGACATCTTGATACCGCGCGCGGTATAGCCGCAGGGGAGGTCTACGACAGTCCTGTCAGGGAAAGCTTGGATCAGGTTGTTCACAAGCTGAAAGCGGGATTCGGTCAAGACTGTGTAGACGGGGAACAGCCGCTTTACCTTTTCCGCCAGCTCCGGAGAAACTCCCTTGCTTTCCTTTTGATCGGCAATAGACCCAAATCCCAGAGCGCCGAGAAGCTGTGCGGAGTCTGCATCACCCGCGGCAGCATCCAGCTGTATGCAGGATTTCGCGGTATTGAATACCGGGTTGACGATCTCTCTTAATTCTTGTACGTTGTCCATGGTTATCGTTCCTTTCTGGTTTTTTTGATTGATCATCGTAATGATAACAGAAATCGGACGGATTGTCTATAAACATCGACAAAAAACGGCAACAAAATAAGCGGAATCAAAAATCATCGCGAACACAGCATTTTTGATTCCGCTATTGAAGCCGCGGATCGATCATGCTATAATATGATCGCAATACAAATAAAAGAAAGCAAAAGGAGATACAGCTATGAACAAAGCGGATTTGCCGGGAATCATCAGTTCTCCCAATAAACCGAATATCATGCAGTTTTTGTTTACGCTGACGGATGAGGTCGATCCCTCGATCATGTATGATGCCATGCAAAAAACGATCAAGCGATATCCTTACTTCGCCTTTCGTATCGTCAGGACGGAAACCGGATTCGACAAGATCGAGAATCCGCTTCCGATCGTCGTGAAGGATTCGTTCTCAGAGGAGCTTGTACTGGGCTCTGAAAAGGTGAATTACCACTGGATCGCGGCGGCGTGTGAAGGCAGACGACTGAAGCTCGCCGTTCATCATATGATCGCCGACGGCAGGAGCGCCATGCGGTTTTATAAAACCCTGCTGTACTGCTACATCAGCGAAAAATACGGCGTTCAATTAGATCCGAAGGGCATCATCCTGCCGGATTCTCCGATCTCTCCCGACGAGGATGTAAAGATATACAACCTCTTAGACGGTGAGGACGGAACGATGCGAACCACAGTCGAAGATCCCTTTGTGATCCCCGAAGAAGTGAACGATGAGATGAAGGGATATTTTTATCAGGTCACGATACCGGAGAAGGAATTTCTGACGTCCTCCAAAGGGAGTGACAACAGCCCCTTGACGCTTTTGACCGTCTGTATGGCAAAGGTGTTCCAAAGCCTGTGTCCCGACAATGAAAAGGACATCTATGCGGGGATCGCCATTGACGCGAGGGACGCGCTGAATTGTCCTGAGAGCCGATTCACAAACTCCTATGTCATTTTTATCAAGCACAGCCCCTCGAAGATCGGTTTGGATATCGATCGGCTCGGCACGATGACGCGCGGTCAGATCATCATGCAGAGTCAAGAGGATATCCTGCGGTATGTACACAACTCCGTTATGCGCATTTCGGCTCAGATACGGAGCACAACGGATCAGGCAGAACGACAGAGGCTGATGCACAGCATCTATCAGCTTGTGGCGTCCGATCCGACCTACTCCATCAGCTATGTGGGAAATCCCGAATGGGGCAGCTTAGAGCCCTATATCGAGGAAGAATACACCCTGATCATGAACAAAAAGCTGTTTTTGGAGGTCAACGCTGCGGGCGGAAAATTCTGTATCGCATGGATACAGGGCTTTGAAAACGACGCTTATGTGAAGACCCTGCAAAGCCTGCTTCGTGAAAACGGTATCGAATGCGAGGTCAGCGGTCCGTTCCCGTATGATTGGCCGAAGTGCTGTCTGCCCTAAAGGATACGGTCGCCGTATCCCGATCGCTTCGACGGCGACGGCGAGTTTTTCTTAAAAATCAGTATAAGCCTATCTTTCTATGACAAAACACCCCGCTGTGAAAGCGGGGTGTCAGTTTGTCGAAAAAGTATATAAGTTAGGAACAGTACGTCTATCATCCTCCCTCTGACGAGGGAGGTGGGCTCGCTTGCGAGCTCGGAGGGAGAGATA
>CACWXE010000188.1 GCA_902764715.1 uncultured Ruminococcus sp.
AGCGCCTCGATCTTCGCGCTGAGCTTTTCCTCGGCGGATTTTAGCAGTGTGTCATAATCGTATGACATGCGGAAGTAGACCTCGTTGACGATCTCGAGCAGGTGGATCTCGAACTGCATCGCCGAGAAGAGGGGACCGTCTATGATGATCTCCAGCTCGCCGTCCTTGCTCAGCGAGGCGTTGACATACTCGCGGATCGGGTGCCATAAGCGCAGGAATTCCACATAGTCGTTTTTGATAAAGCGGATGGAGCGCAGATAATCCAGCTCATCCTTTCTGAATCGCAGGGTACACAGATGGTCGATCTGGGAGTTGATCTCGTCGAGCATCTCCTGTGTGAATTTGACGTCCTTGTTGCGGCATTTAAAATAGTATTTGCCGCACAGGTCGGTATGCTTATGGAAGATGACCTGATCCATATTGAATTTATACAGATCGGTATCCAGCAGCGATATCACAATCGGGTCGAGTTTCATAATAATAGTCCTTTCATGCCGAATCAGATTGATAGTGTTCGACTTTTACATAATAATACTTTCCATCGGATAAGTCAAGCAAAGGGATTTTCGATATCGGATTGTGGCGAATCGATTGACATTATTTCAAATATTGTTTATCATATAGCTGTTAACGTCAAATACAAAGAGGCAAATACATGAGTGAAACGTATCAAATCGATTATCCCCGTCTGACGATGTATCAGATGGTGGAGAATTGTGCCAATATCAATCCGAAGGATAACGCTTTGGAGTTCTACGGCAGGCTGATCACCTACGGAGAGCTGATCCGGCGCATCGAGCGCTGTGCCAAGGCGTTTTGGGCGCTGGGTATCCGAAAGGGTGACGCGGTGACGCTGTGTATGCCGAACACGCCGCAGACCGTGGAATGCTTTTACGCGCTGAACCGGATCGGCGCGATCGCCAACATGATCCATCCGCAGTCCGCGCAGAATGAGATCACCTATTATCTGAACCTCAGCGAGAGCAAAGCGATCGTCACGATCGACCTGTTTTGCGAGACCGTGCAGAACGCGATCGACAACGCCGATCATCCCGTGAAGGCGATCATCTGCCGCATGCAGGATGAATTGCCCTTCTTCCTGTCCGTTGCCTATTTTGTCAAAAAGGGCAAGGATTATATGAAATACCCGAACACCGATTACGGGATGCTCTATCAGGACTTTCTCAAGAGCGCGGCTCGGATCGAGTCCGTAGAAAATGAACCCTTTGAAGAGGATCGCACCTCGGTCATCCTCTACAGCGGCGGCACCTCGGGACAGCCCAAGGGGATCTGTCTGACCGATTTCAACTTCAACGCTCTGGCGATGCAGGGCTTTGAGGCGCTGAACTTTGACACCAAGCGCGGCATGAAGCTGCTCAGCTGTATGCCGATGTTCCACGGCTTCGGACTGGGTATCAACATCCATGTCGGTTTGGTGCTCGGCGCGCTGTGTATGCTGATGCCGACCTTCAATAAGCATACTTACGCCAAGGCGCTGCTGCAAAAAAAGCCGAATTTCATCGCCGGAGTCCCCACGATATTTGAGGCGCTTTTGCATTTGCCCGAGCTGGAAGGGAAGGATCTGTCCTATCTGTTCGGGATGTTCTGCGGCGGCGATTCACTTTCCGTCGAGCTCAAGCGTAAAATCGATGCGTTTTTGCATGAGCACAACGCCCATATCCAGGTGCGCGAGGGCTACGGGCTGACCGAATGTGTCACCGCGAGCTGTCTGACCCCGACCAATGAATATCGTGAGAACAGCATCGGACTGCCGTTCCCCGATATGGTTTATCAGATCGTCCGACCCGGTACCGACGATGTTTTGCCCTACGGTGAGGAGGGAGAGATCATCCTGCGCGGTCCGACCCTGATGAAGGGTTATCTGAAAAATCCCGAAGAGACCGCAAAGACCCTGCGCCGACTCGCCGACGGCAACATCTGGCTCTATACCGGCGACCTCGGCTATATGGACGAGGACGGTTATGTCTATTTCAAACAGCGTATCAAGCGCATGATTATCACCAACGGCTATAACGTCTATCCTGGGTCGATCGAGAATGTGATCGACGGCGTGGATGAGGTGGCTTACAGCTGTGTCATCGGCGTCAAGGATCCCCGCCGTATGCAGCGGGTACGTGCCTATATCGTCCTGCACGACGGTATCGAGCCGACGGATGCGCTGAAACAAAAGATCATGGATGAGCTTGAACTGCATATCGCGAAGTACGCGTTGCCCAAGGAGATCATCTTCCGTGACGAGCTGCCCAAGACGCTGGTCGGCAAGGTCGCTTATCGTAAGCTGGAAGAAGAAGCAAACGCAGAAGAGGAGGTAAAATCATGAAACTGAGCTGGCACGGCACCGCGTCGATCCTGCTTGAATCCGAGGGCTATCGGATCGCTTTCGATCCCTTTTTTATCATCCCTCTGCATGAGACGACCTGCCGCAGAAAACTGCACGCGGTCAAATACCGCACCGCGGACTCCGTTCTGGTGACGCACGGACATTTCGATCATATCCTAGACATCCCGAGATTGTACCAAAAGTCCGATACCTTGATCTACGCCACGAGCGCTCCCTGTAAAACCTTGATGAAACGCGGTATGGAGCGCGAACAGCTCCGGGTGATCATCCCCGGCGCGACCTTTCAGCTCGGCAACTTTACCATCCGCGTCTATCAGGGCAGACACTGTCGTTTTGATTTGGGTATCATGCTCAAGACCATATTCAAGTGGGATACCTTTCTGTATCCCAAGCGCCTGTATGAGCTGATCAAGCTCAACCGCCTGTACGCGGAGAACGGCGAAACGCTCTTTTATGAGATCGAAGCGGTGGGCAAGCGGATCCAGCTGCTCGGCAGTATGGGGCTGGATATCAATACCGCGTACCCGACCGGCGCCGATGTGCTGATCCTGCCGTTCCAGGGGACGTCCGATCCCGCGCGGACGGTCGTGCCGATCATCAATAAGCTCCAACCGAAACGGATCTATCTGGATCACTATGACAACACCTTCCCGCCGATGACGAGGCATATCGACACGGTGGGATTCACCGCGAAATTGCTGCGCAGCGGTATCCCCGCCGCGGCGCTGAAGCGCGGTAAGGTGTATGAGATATAAGTAATAGAACAGAGGAAGACTATGGCTGTGAATCAAAACAAGTATAAAAGAAGATGGGGCGATCGCCGCGACGGCCGCCGTGTCAAGGTGTCCGGTATGCAGACGATCATGGCGAGTCTGTGGCCGAAGCGTACCGACTGCGAGGTGTATCTGCATGACACGATCGACGTCACCGAAATGATGAAGTACGTCGAGCGAAAGAACGCGGAGCACCCCGATCTGAAAACGACGTTTTTCCACTGCGTGATCGCGGCAGTCGCGAAGATGGTCAGGGAACGCCCCCTGATGAACCGCTTTGTACAGGGACGCCGCGTCTATGAGCGCTTTGATATCAGCGTCGCGTTTGTCGCAAAGCTGGCGTTTGAGGATCACGCGGAAGAAGCGCTCCTGTTCTTTGTCCCCAAGGATACCGACACCGTTGACAACGTCAGTCAGATGGTCGTCAACAAGGTCAAAAAGGTTCGTTCACGCGGCAATAAAAAGGCGGGCCCCGCGGCCGATCGTCATGCTGATCTGCAAGATCGTGCGATGGCTCGATTTCTGGGGCAAGAATCCTGCGGCACTGACCGAGGGTGATCCGCACTACGCGACCGTCCTGCTCTCCAATCTCGGCTCGATCAAATGTCCCGCCGTCTATCATCATCTGAACAACTACGGCACCAACAGCATCATGGTCACCATCGGTACGATCCATGAGGAAGAGCGCCTCATGCCCGACGGCTCAAAACAGATCCGCAAGGTATGCGATATCGGCGCGACGCTCGATGAGCGCATCGGCGACGGCTTCTACTTCGCGCGCAGCTTAAAGCTCATTCATTATATCTGCGCCCACCCCGAGCTGTTGGATCAGCCGATAGGGGAGAACAGCGGATTCGATTATCATTAGTATTGTCATATCATAGCTTGTATCATCCTTGTGTTTATGGTATACTATTACCGGAATCAATTAATAATTACAATCAATGGAGGATCACATGAAAAGAATCATCTGTGTTTTACTTATCATGCTGTTATGTGTCGGCTTAGCCGCTTGTTCACCCAAGCAGAATAATACCGAACCCGCTTCCGATCCGGATTCTTCCGCCGCTTCACAGACTGACGCTGCGCAATCCGCGAACGCTTCCTCTTCCGGTAAGCAGTACGCGACCGTCAAGGAGTATCTGGACAGACCCGACGTCCAGTCGCAGATCAACTCCACGATCGAATCCAACAAGTCCGATGAGATGGAGATGTCGATCTACGCGGAGGGCGATGATACGCTGGTGTATGACTACCTCTTCACCCAAACCTATGACGAGAACGGCGTTGCCAAACTCAAAACCGGACTGGATAAGGCGTTGGAGGAAAAGAGCTCCACCTTTACTTCTGTTGCCGATACGCTCAAAACCTATGTCGTTGTTGAGAATCCCAAGGTGAAGGTCGTCTATCGCAACGGCGATAATACCGTCATCACCGAAAAAACCTTTGAATAAATGCACAATGCCCGTCATAATTGGCGGGCTTTTTCGTTACCGTTATCAGCGTAAAGTCTATGCTGAATCGGCGATCGTATTATTCAAAAATTTTCCAAAAATAATCTTATGAAAACTATTGACAGTCACGTGAACCTGTGATATAATCATGTAAACTCAAAGAGGAGGTCGCGTGATGATAGATAATCCAAGTGTTCAAAGTCCGTGCAGGATAGCGGAATATCTCCCGCTGATCCGGGCGACCGACGGCTTAACGCTCAGTCAGGTATGCACCTTGAGCGGACTGGAGCCGTCGACGATCCAGAACTGGATCAAGCGCGGCTATGTCCCGCATCCGGTAGGGAAGAAGTACAAGGAGCGCCATCTGGCGCGGATCCTGCTGATCTCGGAGCTCAGAGAGAGTATGCAGATCGACCGCGTCGGCAGCTTGCTCCGCTATGTCAACGGCGACGCCGATGACGAAAGCGACGATATCATCACCGAAGAGGCGTTGTATGATCTTTTCTGCGATATCGCGCGGGAGCTGTCGGAAGATCCCGCCCCGCCCGATCAGATCGGACAGAGAGTGGCGGCGTTTCTCGATGACAGCGTCAAGACGTCCGATTCCGAAAAGCTTGCCGCGGCGTTGACGGTGATGGCAAACACCCATATGGCAAATCGATATAAACAGAACGCCGACGCGTTGTATATCAATGTGATCGACGACCCGCAGAAATAGAGGTGAGAGTGATGGAGAACAATCAAACCGATTTTATGAAAAACAGACCCGTGGCGGCTTCCGCGAATCAGTACAAGGATGTGTACGGATCACAGAAGAAATCCACATTCACGACCATCAGCGCGGTGCTGAGTGTGATCACATTTGTATTGATGATGATATCGATCTTTACAGGGAACCGACTGATGATGGTGATCTTTATCCCGCTGTTCGTTATGCTGATCATTTCGTTCTTTGTCGGTAAACATGCCGAAAAACAGAATTCTCCCGTTGAAAAAACACAGGATAATAAGGAGGCGTTATTCAAAGATCATGATCTTTAATCTGTTCAGACCGATGCGATACGATCCGTTTGCGCCGACGGCGCGGTTCTATATGCCGAGGCGACGTCTGTTCATGCACCGCAGATCCTTGATGGGGTCGTTAGGATTCTTCTTTTGGAGGTAGTTTATGAGTACAATGACGATCATATGGCTGGTCATTGCCGTTGTCATGGGCGTGACAGAGGCTTGTACCGTCCAGCTGGTATCCGTGTGGTTCGCGATCGGAAGCGCGGCGGCGTGTATCACCTCGCTGTTCACGGATCAAATCTATATTCAGGTGATCGTGTTCGTCGTCGTCACGGCGATCGCGCTGGCGGTGACCCGACCGCTGGTCAAAAAGCTCAAGCGAAAACGTCCCGAGGCGACCAACGCCGACCGCTATATCGGCAAATCCGCCGTTGTGGTGGAGGCGATCGACAACGATCACGCCAAGGGTCTTGTCAAGGTCGATAACGAAAAGTGGACGGCTCGCAGCGTAGACGGTCAGTTGCTCGAACCGGGAGATCGCGTCGTCGTTACCGCAATCGAGGGCGTCAAGCTGATCGTGACCAAAGCATAAATATAAATATGTAGGGGAGGGGCTTGCTCCTCCCGAATCAAAAAGGAGAAAGGAAACTATCATGTCAATCGTATCATTAATTGTTATTGCTGTGATCGCGCTGATCGTGATCATCATCGTCGCACGCAACATCAAGATCGTACCGCAGGCACACGCCTTTGTCATCGAGCGTCTCGGCGCTTATCATCAGACATGGGGCACGGGTCTGCATCTGAAGGTACCGTTCATCGACAGGATCTCCAAGCGTGTATCGCTCAAGGAGCAGGTCGTTGATTTCCCGCCCCAGCCGGTCATCACCCGCGATAACGTTACCATGCAGATCGACACCGTCGTTTATTTTGAGATCACCGATCCCAAGCTCTACACCTACGGCGTGGAACGTCCGCTCAGCGCGATCGAGAATCTGACCGCCACCACCCTGCGTAACATCATCGGCGATTTGGAGCTCGACTCCACCCTGACTTCACGCGACACCATCAACGATAAGATCCGTATCATCCTTGATGAAGCTACCGACGCGTGGGGCATCCGTGTGATCCGCGTAGAGCTCAAGAACATCCTGCCTCCGCGTGAGATCCAGGACGCGATGGAAAAGCAGATGAAGGCAGAGCGTGAGCGCCGTGCCCGCATCCTCGACGCAGAGGGTGAGAAGCGCTCTCAGATCCTCGTAGCCGAGGGCTTGAAGGAATCCGCGATTCTGAAGGCAGACGCGATCAAGGAAAGTAAGATCCGTGAGGCAGAGGGTGAAGCACAGGCGATCTTAGCCGTGCAGAAAGCATATGCCGACTCCCTGCGCATGCTCAGTGAAGCAAACCCGAGCGAGAAGGTCATCGAGCTCAAATCGCTTGAAGCCCTGCAGAAGGTGGCCGACGGTCAGGCAACCAAGCTGATCATCCCCTCCGATATGCAGAACATCGCGTCCCTCGCCACCTCCGTCAAGGAAATGGTAACGGATAAATAATCCTATCAATGCGAATCTCCGTTAGGGGATGTGGCAATCACAGTCGAATAATAATCAGGAGCAGTCCGACCGGGCTGCTCCTTTGCTGTTCA
>CACWXE010000189.1 GCA_902764715.1 uncultured Ruminococcus sp.
CCTTGAGCCAGCCGAACTTCTTGACCACAGATGAGGGCGTATCATAATACACCTCAACAGCGTCGATCGGCTTGTTGTCGCCGGCATAACCGTTTTCGTCATCATTGATATCACAACCGGTCACATACGGGAGCCATCTGCCGTCCCTGACATGGACGCGATACTTCACCGCGCCCTCAGAGACCCTGATCGCCACGTCGGTGATCGCCTCACCGGTAACGCCCGCGTAATCCGACAGATCCGTGACGCTCGGCAGCCATCTGCCGCCGCAGCGGACACGGTAATGCACCGCGGGGAGATCCCCGGAGCTGTCGGAGCCGTCATAAGCAGGTCTGCCGGCACAGGATACCGTCGCAAGTGAGCGCACACGCCGCATGACCTCGCCGTTTGACGAGGAGCCGGTGTTGCCCTCGATGGTCGTGATGGTATTGTCGCCGTTGACACTCTCGATGATACCGACATGATCGCTGACATAGGTGCCGGGCACTAAGGTGGAGCGCTCGTTCGTCCAGTGGAAGAACACCACATCGCCGCGCTTGAAGCCCGACATCTTCAGTCTGCCGTGATCCTGAAACGCCTTTGCGGCATAGCCGCAGTTGGCGGTTTTGGTATAGAGCAGCGAGGAAGCGCCCGCCTGATGGAACACCCACTGTACAAAGGTCTCGCACCAGTCATAGCCGCTTCCCGACACGGTTGTGCCGTAGAACCAGTTATTATATTTGCACTTCTTGATATTGGTCGCCTTGGTGCCGATCTCGGCACGCGCGATACAGATGATTCTATCCGCGTTGACCGCCATTTCATCACCTTCCTGTACGGCGCCTTCGCCATCTGCTGACAACGAAAGCGCCTGTTTCATCCTATTATTCGATTAGATCGCAGCAAGACAGCTTTCGATATCTCCGATCATGGTGTCAATCTGTGTCTTGCTGTAAACATCTTCGGATTTTGCGAGAGCGACCGCGTCACCGTCGAGCTTGACATACGGCACATCGTCGCAGAAGAACATATTGCCGTCAAAAACGTCCTCGACGTCAGAGGCGTCCACCTCGGTGACAAGATCCATCTTGTCATTCAACTGCGCAAAATCTGCCAGTTGGACCCAGTGATCGGTCGCGGTGCAGAAGAATACCTCACCGCTGATTCCGATACCGAGCTGACCCTTCACACCGCTGAGGTTCGGCGTGACGTTTGTTCTGTAGGTGTAGGGACGGAGCGCCGCCATCAGATCCGCCGCTTCGATATCCGCCGAAAGCGGCAGCCGCGCGATTTTGCGCGTATTAGGCACCTTATCGGCAGTTTTGGCGTCAGCATAAGAGATCGTGAAGGCATTGCAATCCGTCGCTTTCCCGTCCGCATAGCGCTTGATCACGCTGTTGGATACAGCATTGTCACTGCTGTCGCTCATGGCGCTGTCGGGAGCAATACCGCTGACATGGTATTCGGTGCGGACATATTCGCCCTGCTCGGGATCATAGACGCACCAATAGCCGTCGTCATCGACATACGGCGAGGTCGCGGTGATCGTCTCCAGCGCCTGATTTATACTATTCTGCAGCTGAGAAGGTGTGACATACTCCATCTCGCCGCCGTCGTCATCGAGCTCTACCGCCGAACCGATGAGGAAAAAGTCCTTGGTAGTGTGCTCGATATCGCCGTCGCTGTCGGCGATCTTCACCTGTACCTGCACCACGCCCGAGGAGCACAGATCCTCCTTGCGGATCTGCCATGTCAGCACGGTGTTGCCTTGGTCACGCTGAGCCGAAAGCGGCACTGAACGCACGGTATCGTCATCAAAGCGCATGCACAGGGTGAAGGCGCAGTTCTCCTGTGTGAAATCGATCATGATGAACTGCTTGGTGTTTACCGTATTGTCGCCTGCGAATCCGACAAAACGGTCAATGTCCGGGATCATCAATTTCCCGTTTTGGATGGTAATCATAAACTCACCTCCACCTATGCCGAGATAATAAAAAAAGTTGCATAAAAGTATGCAACCGAAAGAAAAAAGTATTATTGTTCATTTCAAAATATCCCCGCACCGAACGTTGATGTTCAGTGCGGGGATCGTTTTTATACATTATTGATCAAATCATATCCGCAAGGTCGAGGATCATCCGCTCGGTCTTATCCCAACCGAGGCACGCGTCGGTGATGGACTTGCCGTAGCAGCCGCCGTCGACTGCCTGATTGCCGTCCTCGATGTAGCTCTCGATCATAAAGCCCTTGACCATGCGCTGTAATTCGACATTATAGCGGCGCGCCGCCATGACCTCTTTGATGATACGCGGCTGTTCGAAGGGATTCTTGCCGGAATTACTGTGATTGGTGTCGATGATGCAGGCGGGATTTTTGAACATACCCGAGGTATACAGACGCAGCAGGTGCATCATATCCTCATAATGATAGTTCGGCAGGCTCTCGCCGTGCTTGTTCATATAACCGCGCAGGATCGCATGCGCGTAGGGATTGCCGTGGGAATGTACCTCCCAGCCGCGATAGATGAAGGTATGACCGTGCTGTGCGGCGGTAATGGAGTTCATCATGACCGACAGATCACCACCGGTGGGATTCTTCATGCCGACAGGGATATTCAAGCCGGATGATACCAAACGATGCTGCTGGTTCTCGACCGACCTTGCGCCGACCGCGACATAGCAGAGGATGTCATCCAGATAGCGATGGTTCTCGGGATAGAGCATTTCATCCGCACAGGAAAAACCTGTTTCCTTCAAGGCGCGGATGTGCATCGAGCGGATCGCGACGATGCCTTTGAACATATCGGGCTTCTTCTCGGGGTCGGGCTGATGGAGCATACCCTTGTAGCCCGCGCCGGTGGTACGGGGCTTGTTGGTATAGATGCGCGGGATGATGAAGATCTTGTCCTCCACCTTGTCCTGCACCTTTCTCAGACGGCTGATATAATCCAGCACACTGTCCTCTCTGTCGGCGGAACAGGGGCCGATGATCAGCACGATGCGGTCATCCCTGCCCGCAAAAATATCCTGCACCTGCTTTTCACGCTCGGTAACGATCTGTCTGAGCTCGTCATCGAGGGGGTACATCTTCTTGACCTCCATCGGGATGGTCAGCTTGCGCTCAAATTCCATATTCATATTCATAACATACACCTTCCTTTATTAAGCCTTCCCCTTGAGGGGAAGGTGGGCAATTTGCCGGACACGTGTCAAGGCAAATTGATCGGATGAGGTGGAAACGTTTCCACTTCCTGCCGAAAACAGATTAATCGGAAAGGCTTCCACCTCATCCGCTTCACTTTGTTCAGCACCTTCCCCTCAAGGGGAAGGCTGATTTATTTATTAAAATACGCTCGTCTCTTGGTGCTCAGCCGCATCTTTTCTCTGAGCTCCTCTACCCTGCCGTCGCGGATCATATCGCGCAGAGCGGCAAATTCGCCGAGGAAAATATCCATATATTTCAACAGCGAATCACGGTTGAGCATGAACAGCTCGCTCCACATCAGATCGTTGATGTTAGCGATACGCGTCAAATCACGGAAGCTGTCGCCGGTGTATTCCACCAGATGCTCGTTGTCGGAGCAGGTCATCAGCGATACCGCGATACAGTGGGTCAGCTGAGACAGATAGCCGATCATCTCGTCATGCTCCTCGGGCGAGAGCACCGAGATGCGCGAAAAACCGATGATCCTCGCCAGTCCCCCAACCCAGCGGATCGCCTCGGGGGTGTTCTTGTCCGTCGGCACGATGATGAAGT
>CACWXE010000190.1 GCA_902764715.1 uncultured Ruminococcus sp.
TCATCATTCTGTAGGGGAGGGTCTCGACCCTCCCGCAAAAAACCGGGCGTGAGCAAAACCTCCGCAATTATAGGTATTATACATGAAACAGCCGAATAATGCAAGCGAAATTTTGTTATTGCATGGGATGACGGTTTGTGGTATTATATATAATGTATATGTAATTAGGAATGAGTAATGAGGAATGAGGAATTAAGGGAAACGCTGACGCGTTTTTGATTTGTAATTGCGTTTGTTTACAACTATCAATGGGTGAGGGCGAAGCCCTCCGTCAATTCCTAATTCCTAACTCCTAATTCCTCATTAAGAAGAAGGTTTGTTATAAATGAGCAACAAGAATAACCCCATCGGCGTTTTTGACTCCGGACTCGGCGGTCTGACCGCTGTGCGCGAGATACAACAGATCATGCCGCAGGAAGACATCGTCTACTTCGGCGATACGGGACGCGTGCCCTACGGCAGCAAGAGCCGTGAAGCCATCAGCAAATACGCGCTGCAGGACGCCCGTTTCCTCAAAAAGATGGGCGTCAAGATCCTTGTCGCCGCGTGCGGTACCGTCAGCTCGGTAGCGCCCGATCTCAGCGAGGAACTGGGTCTCCCCTACACCGGCGTCGTCAACCCCACCTGCTTTACCGCCGCTCAGGTCACCAGAAACGGTAAGATCGGCGTGATCGGCACCGCCGCCACCATCAACTCCCACAGCTACAAGCGCAGGATCACCGCAAAGCACCCGGAGTTCGAGGTGTTCGAGCAGCATTGTCAGCTCTTTGTCTCCTTTGTGGAGAACGGTCTGGTCGATCCCGACGACGAGCTGGTACAGCTCATGGTGCGCCGCTACATGGCGCCCTTTAAGGAAAGCGGCGTCGATACCATGATTTTGGGCTGTACCCATTTTCCGCTGCTCGCGGACGCCATCCGTCAGGAGATGGGCGACGGCGTGACCCTGATCGACTCCGGCAAGGAGACCGCGATCTATACGCAGAAGATCCTGCGGGAAGCCGGTCTGCTGCGCGACGATGACCACAAGGGCGAATCGAACTACTATGTCAGCGATACACCCGCGGACTTTGAGAAATACGCGGCGCTGTTCCTGAACAACAGCCCCCACAACCACGTAGAACACATCAACATCGAGGAATACTGATACTCCCTCGAATCAAACTTCCGCATCTGTCACGAATACCTGAAACATTTAATAAAGGAGTAGGAGGATGGAAGAAAGATATATCATCACCGTCATCGGCAAACAGACCGTCGACGGAGAATCGGACAAGATCGAGGTGTTCACCGCCGGCGATATGACCATCGAGGACGGCAGGATCACGATCACCTACCCCGAATACCCCGAGGATCGCCCCGAGCTGAAAACCGAAACCACCGTCACGCTCGAAAACGGCGTTCTGTCGATCGACCGTCAGGGCGAGATGAGCAGTCATCTGATCTTAGAAAAAGGCAAACGTCACGAATGTCTGTACCACACCCCGATGGGTCAGATGTTCATCGGCATCTTCACCGATGACATCAAGGTGGATCTGAACGAGCACGGCGGCGAGATCACCGCGGCGTATCAGCTCGATTTCAACCGCACCGTCGTGAGCTATAATGAATTCTATATTTCTGTGAAGGAAAAATAAAAGGATTCAAAGGAAGTAAAACTCAATCAGCCCCCTCTGACGAGGGGGCAAGCGGGCAGAACTTCGGATAGGGAATGCCGATTTGTTCGCAGGGGAGAGATAACGAAACATAACAGCAATTTGAATACGCCTGACTCAATACTGTGTGAAATAATAATGAATCAGCGGCTTGAGTCCATAGCCGATTTATCACTGTAATGTTTCGTTATCTCTCCCCCAACCCCCTCGTCAGAGGGGGCGTTGATCACGATCTTCTCCATCGGCACCATTCAATTATTTATCAGTTAATCTTCATTCTACAGCAAAGGAAAGTGTATATGTCTAAAACAAACACCAATGTCACCGAAAACCTGAGAAAGCAGATCGAAGCCGCTGTTACCGCGGCGATGGAGCAGGGCGCTCTGCCCGCGGGCGAGATCCCGAGCTTCGTCATTGAAGAACCCGCCGACCGCTCCCACGGCGATATCGCGACCAATGTGGCGATGGCAGGCGCGCGCGTATTCCGCATGGCGCCCGTCAAGGCGGCGCAGATCATTCTGGATCACATCGATCTCGAAAATTCTTTTATCGAAAAATGCGAGATCGCGGGACCCGGCTTCATCAACTTCTTTTTAAGCAAGCGCTATTTTGCCGCCGTGCTCCGTGAGATTGAGAACGAGGGCGAGCACTACGGCGAGAGCGACTACGGTCAGGGCAAGAAGGTCATGGTGGAGTTCGTTTCCGCCAACCCGACCGGTCCCATGCATCTTGGCAACGCCAGAGGCGGCGCGCTGGGCGACTGCCTTGCCGCCGTGCTGGACAAGGCGGGCTATCAGGCATACCGCGAGTTCTATGTCAACGACGCGGGCAACCAGATCGAGAAATTCGCCGCTTCACTCGAGGCGCGTTATATGCAGCTGTTCGATGAAAGCTTCGCTTTCCCCGAGGACGGCTATCAGGGCTCGGATATCATCGAGCGTGCCGAACAGTTCAAAGAGCAATTCGGCGGCAGTCTGACGGCTGTCAGCAGTGAGGAACGCCGTAAAGCGCTGGTCGACTTCGCCCTGCCGCTCAACATCAAGCGGATGCAGGATGACATGGCGAAGTACAAGATCGACTTTGACAACTGGTTCATGGAGAGCACCCTGCACGAAAGCGGCTCTGTCGCCGAGGTCGTCAACACCCTTACCGAAAAGGGACTGACCTATGAGAAGGACGGCGCGATCTGGTACAAGAACAAGGACATCTGCACCGAGATCCTGCTCAGTCAGGGCAAAAAGCAAGATTATATTGACAAATTAGAATTAAAAGACGACGTCCTGATCCGCTCCAACGGCAATCCCACCTACTTTGCCGCCGACATCGCCTATCACAAAAATAAATTCGACCGCGGCTTTGAGCAGCTGATCAACGTTTGGGGCGCCGACCACCACGGTCACGTCATGCGCCTCAAGGGCGCGATGAACGCCATCGGCTATGACGGCGACAAGCTTGATATCCTGCTCATGCAGTTGGTCAAGCTCGTCCGCGACGGACAGATCGTCACCATGAGTAAGCGTACCGGCAAGGCGATCCAGCTGCGCGATCTGCTCGATGAGGTTCCCGTAGACAGCGCGCGCTTCATCTTCAACACCCGTGAAGCCACCACCCAGATGGACTTTGACCTTGACCTCGCGATCCAGCAGGACAGCCAGAATCCCGTCTACTATGTCCAGTACGCTCACGCGCGTATCTGCTCGATCCTGCGCAATCTGGAGGCGGAGGGCGTATCCGCGCGCTCCTGCACCGAGGAGGAACTATGTCTGCTGGGCGCTCCCGAAGAAGTCGAGCTGATCCATCTGCTCTCAGCCTTTGACAGTGAGATCATCGCCGCCGCACGCGACTATGACCCCACCAAGATCACCAAGTACGTCACCAACGTCGCGACCTACTTCCACAAGTTCTACAACGCCTGCCGCGTCAAATGTGACGATGAAAAGCTGATGCAGGCGCGTCTGAGCCTGTGCACCGCGACCAAGACCGTCATCAAGAACGTGCTGGATATGTTCAGCATCACCTGTCCCGACAGAATGTGATACTGATTTCTAATTAAACCCTTTAACATCTA
>CACWXE010000191.1 GCA_902764715.1 uncultured Ruminococcus sp.
CCTCATTCCGCTACGCTCCGTTCGGCTTCAAAATCTTTCCCTATCCACACATCCATTATTTTGGGTGTTTTCCGACTGCACTTTTCTTGACATCTTCACTCACCCAAACGCGAAGCAAATGAAACCCATTGTAGGGGAGGGTCTCGACCCTCCCGGAACCTCTCCGTTACATTCCACCCAAGCGCGAAGCAAATCAATTTCTCCGTAGGGATGGTCATTGACCATCCGCGGAATGACGGGCGTTTACGTTATCGAAAACGCGAGATAGGAAACAAACGTTTATGCCACGCGGATGAGCAATGCTCGTCCCTACGATAAACCTGATTTGATCACACCATCCGTCCTCCCGCATACACTATCACGAGGTGATCGTGATGCTGTGCCGCAAAAAACCAAGCCCCTTCCGTCGCAAACTCCGCAAATATCTCGCCGTATTTCTGGCGATCCTGATTTTACTCACCGTCTATGCGGAGCTTGCGGTCAAGCACCAGCTCCGCGACGTCATCATCCGTGATATGCAAACGCTGTCCGAACAGGCTGTCACCATGGCGGTGGATGACTTTTTGGAGGAGCATGCCGATACGGGGAACAGGATGTGCGACATCATCTATGATAACGGCTCTGTCGCCGCGATCTCGACCAACGCCGCCTTTGTCAATGCCGCCAAGACCTACATCACCGAACACGCGCAGGACTGTATCGACCGCCTGTCCCATTCACAGGGCATCAGCGTGCGGCTCGGCAATTTCACGGGCTTGGTGTTCCTGTCGAACTTCGGTCCCGAGATCCCTTTTTCCGTCGACAGCACCCAGACCGTATCCTGCGAATTCCAAAGCAGCTTTGTGTCCGCGGGCATCAACCAGACCGTCCACCACATCACCATCACCGTGTATGTCGATCTCTTGATCTACGGTCCGATCCGTATCGGCGAGACCGTGAGCACCGAATCTACCTTTGAGATCGCCCAGACCGTCATCGTCGGCACGGTACCGTCCTACAGCGGCGTGGTATCATATTGACTTGTGTCGGTTGCTGTGTTAAACTTGTTGCGGTGATAAAATGCGACATTTTGACTATAACGAGTTTCGGGTGCAGTTCAGTATGCTGCATGATCAGCTTCTGACCGACGCCGCTTATGAAAACGGTGTATTGAGATTGACCTTCGGGGAATTCAGGATCTTTCGCGAGGATTATTCCGATGAGACCTACTATGATCGATACAAGGATTATCGGGAATGTACGCTCGAGATCCACCTGCACACCTTCCCTGTTGAGGATATGAATGAACCGACCCTTTGTATTTTGAAGGGGGAAAGGTTTAAATGTATGAAGATGGATTTTGATATATTGGTCGATTTCCTACGGTCGCTCCGCGCGCGGTTTATCTTTGCGGCTGTTTCGAATAACGACGAGCTCGAATTGCAGCTGCTTTCCTCTCACGAGAGTGAAATGAAACGAAAGTATCGGGACTGTGAATATCGGCTCAGCGTCTTTGCCAATGCGTTTGATTTTATATGGAGATGAACCTTCGTCGCCTGTCTTGCTGACAGGCGGCTTTCTTTTGCGGCTATCCCAATATTTTGCGTGAAAATGCTTGAAAAGGCGGATATATTGTGCTATAATACTACGGATAATAGGATTATAATGTGCAGATATGCGCATTTGTCTATAATAATTAAGAATCATCATAGGGGACCCCAAAAAGCCCCTGCTTTTTGGGGAGAGGAGGAACCGCCACATGAGGTCAAGGCATACCAACCGGATATGCCTGCCGAATACGGCGAGTGACGACGAACGGAGGAATACAATTTGTCTGAAACCGTCAAGATGTCCGACAGTCAAATTGAATATCTGAACCTGACCGCCGAGCTGATGAGCATTCGCAAGCGCGGTGATGTTCCTCTGGCGTATGTCCGCACCTACGGCTGTCAGCAGAATGTCGCCGACAGCGAGCGCATCAAGGGTATGCTCCGAAAAGCGGGCTACAGCTTCACTGAGAATGTGGAAGAAGCGGACTTCATCCTGTTCAACACCTGTGCGGTACGCGAACACGCCGAGGACAGGGTGTTCGGCAATGTCGGCGCGCTGAAGAAGCTCAAACACCGCCATCCGCAGATCCTGATCGCGTTGTGCGGCTGCATGATGGAGCAGGAGCATGTCGCGAAACGCATCCACGACAGCTTTCCGTTCGTCGGACTGGTATTCGGCACTCACTGTATGCACGAGTTCCCCGAACTGCTCTATAAAAGCCTCGTAGACGGCTCGCGCGTATTCGTCCGCGATAACGACGACAAAAAGGTCTATGAGGGCATCCCGACCTGCCGTGACGGCAAGTTCAAGGGCTGGCTGCCGATCATGTACGGCTGTGACAACTTCTGCACCTATTGCATCGTGCCGTATGTGCGCGGCAGAGAACGCAGTCGTCAGCCCGAGATCATCATTGCGGAAGCAAAGGAAATGATCGAACAGGGCTACAAGGACATCACTCTGCTCGGACAGAACGTCAACAGCTACGGAAAAGGCCTCGATCCGCGACCGACCTTCGCACAGCTGATCGGCGAGATCGACAAGATCCCCGGCGATTACTGGCTGCGCTTCATGACCTCGCACCCGAAGGACTGCACCCATGAGCTGATCGATACCATTGCCGAAAGCGAGCATATCTCGCTCCATCTGCACCTGCCGTTCCAGTCGGGTTCGGACAGAGTGCTCAAGGCGATGAACCGCCACTATGACCGCGCAAAGTACCTCGATATCGTAAACTACGCCAAAGAGCGGATCCCCGACGTGTCCCTGACCTCCGACGTCATCGTCGGCTTTCCCGGTGAGACCTACGAGGATTTTCAGCAGACCTTGTCGCTGATCCGCGAGGTGGGCTTTACCTCGCTGTTCACCTTTATCTTCTCACCCCGCAACGGTACCCCCGCCGCCAAGATGGACGACCCCGTCTGTGATGAAGAGAAGGGCAAGTGGTTCCGCGAGCTATTAGCCGTGCAGGAGGAGATCGCCGCCGAGCGATGCGCCTCTATGGTCGGCAGAGTGGAGAAGGTGCTCGTCGAAGAAAAGGCGAAGAAAGAGGGCAGACTCTGCGGCAGGACATCCGGCAATATCATCGTCGAATTCGACGGCGACGACAGCCTGATCGGCGACTTCCATAACGTCAGGATCACCCGGGCAAGGAACTGGATCCTGACAGGAGAGTTAGCATAGGCTCCCTTTGGTAAAGGGAGCTCCCGCCGAATGGCGGGTGAGGGATTGCATCAATGGAGCAAAGCGACCAACCGAAAAAATAATTGCTCGCTGACGCTCGGTTAATCAATACAATTCATCCGTCACCGCAGGGTGACACCTTCCTTTCCCAAAGGAAGGCAATATAATTCCAAAGGAGAAATATAATATGGCAGACGTAATCGCAATCGCTAGACAACTCGGACACGCGATCCAGGAACAGGAAGAGTATAAAACCATCATGACCGCGAAGGACGCGGCGGATAACGATGAAGCCTTACAGGCTTTGATCACCGAATTCAACATCAAGCGCGTCGCGATCAACGCCGAGGCGTGCAAGACCGACCGCGATGACGAGACCATCAATAAGCTCAATGAGGAAATGCGCACCGCATATACCGACATCATGAACACCGAGCACATGAAGGCATACAACGACGCAAAGCAGGCGTTCGATAAGGTGCTCCAGC
>CACWXE010000192.1 GCA_902764715.1 uncultured Ruminococcus sp.
GTCAAGAGGGAAGCGTAAGCGCCCCTCGCAGACAAAAATGATTCAGTGAATCATTTTTACGGAGAGAGCAGATGAGGCTTTCGATCCCCGCAACGGCAATAAGCGACAGACCATTATCCATATGGCGAAACGCCCTTTTGGCGCGCCATATGCGGTAAGGCTCACTCGCGAGTGATATGCCTTACCGTTTTTTACAGAACTTTTATTTTGATGAGCCATTTGAGGCGATTATGAAGAAAGAATTTGTCAAAGGGATGCGGCACGGTATTCCGATCATGTTGGGCTATCTCAGCGTATCGTTCGGATTCGGCGTGCTGTGCATCCAACAGAATTTATCTATATTGGCGGCGGTCGGTATCTCAGTCACCAATCTGACTTCAGCGGGTCAGGTGGCGGGAGTCGAGATCATCGCCGCGGGCGGATCATTGCTCGAGATGGTCTTGTGTCAGCTGGTCATCAACCTGCGATATTCCCTGATGAGCCTGAGCCTGTCGCAAAAGCTCGATCCGTCGTTCAACATTATGCACCGCCTATTTGTCGGGTTCGGTGTGACCGATGAGATCTTTGCCGTCGCGTCATCACAGACGGAGCTGCTTAGGCCATCCTATATGTACGGCCTGATCCTCACGCCGTTTCTCGGATGGAGCACGGGTACACTGATCGGCGCGATCGCGGGCGATATCATGCCCCCGATGGTGACGGCGGCATTGTCGCTGATGCTGTACGGTATGTTTATCGCGATCATCCTGCCTCCTGCCAAAAAGGATCGTAAGGTATTGTTTGTTGTATTGATCGCGGCGGCGCTGAGCATCGTCATCCGCTTTTGTCTGCCGATGATCTCCAGCGGCTTCTCGGTGATCATCTGCGCGTTGGTCGCTTCTATCGTCGGCGCGTTGTTCTTCCCTGTATCCGACCGGGAGAGAGGGGAGGATAACACATGAGTATCGTAGCCTATATCGCCGTGATGGCGATCACCACCTACCTGATCCGTGTCGTTCCGTTTGTCGCGATCCGGGGAAAGATCAAATCCCGATTCATCAATTCGGTGCTCTACTACATCCCTTACGCCGTATTGTCGGCGATGACCTTTCCGGCGATCTTCTTCGCGACAGGCGACGTTATCTCCTCGTCCGTCGGCACGGCGGCGGCACTGTTGATGGCGTTCTTTGATCTGCCGCTGATTGTGGTGGCATTATCGTCATCCGCCGCCGCGCTGATCACCTCACTGATTATGAACGCTTTGCATTGACTGTCAGCCCTGAGTACAGCGAATCGTATATTCTGACTGCGATTTGCCGATGCTCGGGGCTTTTCGCATATTTTTCCACGCTTTTGCGCAAGATATTGTTACAATCTTGCTATTGAATAATCCTGTCATATATGCTACAATTAGAAAGATTAAAAAGGAAAGTATGTATTTTTATGATTGACCGTTTTTACTATGCGGCAATATAAAAAACATGAGCAAGATTATGGCAGATAAGAAAAGCAAGCTGATCGTGATCGACGGGCTGGACGGCTCGGGCAAAGCGACCCAGAGCAAACTGCTCTGTGAGCGGCTGTGCGAGATGGGGTACAAAGCGCGTACCATCAGCTTCCCCGATTATGACAGCGATTCATCCGCCTTGGTCAAAATGTACCTCGGCGGAAAACTCGGCAGCAGTCCCGATGACGTCAACGCCTATGCCGCGTCGACATTCTACGCGGTCGACCGTGTCGCGTCCTACATCAACACATGGCGCAAGGATTGTGAAACCTACGACTATATCATCGCCGATCGCTACACCACCTCGAATATCATCCATCAAATGGCGAAGGTGCCGGAAAATGAGCGTGACAGCTATATCGACTGGCTGTTTGATTTTGAGTATAACCGTCTGGAACTGCCGGCACCGGATCAGGTGATCTTTCTCGATGTGGATCCCGCGATCAGCCAAAAACTGATCTACGGCAGATACGGCGGCGATGAAAGCAAGAAGGATATCCACGAAAGCGATGTTGCATATCTGCTGCGCTGCCGCAGCTCAGCGGTCTACGCGATCGAGCATCTTGATTGGGCGCGGATCGACTGCACCCATGACGGCGAAATGAGAACGATCGAAGAAATCAACGACGATATCATATCTCTGCTTTTTAACGGAGATACTAATCGATAAGAGGCTTCCTATAGAAAGAAGTCACCCTAACATGTTAGGAGGATTATGATGTTTTACTGTTTTTTAGCCGACGGATTTGAAGAGATAGAAGCGTTAGCGACCATCGATATCCTGCGCCGTGCCGATATCCCGGTCACGACGGTCGGCGTCGACGCGGATGTGATCTGTGGCGCTCACGATATCTGCGTGACTGCCGATATGCCGATCAGTGATTTCGACTTTGACGAAGATGCTTTGGGCGTCATCCTGCCGGGCGGTATGCCGGGCGTCAAGAACCTCTATGCCGATGAAACTGTCAGAAACGCTGTTTCCTACTGCCAATCCCGCAAGCTCTATCTCTGCGCGATCTGTGCCGCTCCATCTATCTTAGGGCGCATGGGCGTACTGGAAGGCAAGAAAGCGACCTGTTTCCCCGGATTTGAGGAGGAGCTCAAGGGCGCTGAGGTGACCGGTGAAAAGGTGGTCGTCGACGGCAACATCATCACCGCCAAGGGCGCCGGATGCGCGCTCGATTTCGGCTTCACCATCGTATCACAGGTTCAAAGTAAAGAGGACGCCGATCGCATCGCTTCCTCGATGCAGTGCTGATATGGCGGCAAGTAAACCCGCGTCGGCGGATAAGCCCTATCTCAGGAATTTCTTCATCGAGCAGCGCAAGGCTCTGTGCGAGGATATGGGGCGCAAAAACGCGCTTGATCTGGAGATACAGACCCGCCTGCTGATCACGCCGGAGTACCGTGCCGCGGATACGATCCTGTTGTATATGGCGCGACCGACTGAGATCGCGACCTCCCTGATACTCCATGCCGCGTTTGCCAATCATAAGAAGGTGGCGCTGCCGGTATGTATGGAGCAGGGGCATATGATCTTTCGCCGTATCGATTCACTGAACGACGTAGCGCCCGGACGGTTCGGGATATTGGAGCCCACGGCGCAGTGCGAAGAGATCATCCCCGATGAACATACCCTGTGTGTATGTCCCGCGCTTTGCTGTGATATGCGCGGTTATCGTCTCGGCTTCGGCGGCGGCTATTACGACCGCTATCTTGCCGATTTTCCGGGAGTGAAGGCGGCGCTGTGTTATGCCGACAGCATGATCCCGAAGATCGGGGAAGAGCCGTTTGATATCAAAATGGATGTTATCCTGACGGATAGCTTTACACGATATATGAAGTGATTTGATTCACAGATTGGAGCAAGCATTATGAGTGATTATTCACGGAATAATATACCTGAGGATTCTATCGAAGAGACCCGCCGCAAAAAGATGGAAGAATTCCGTCGTTCTGCGGATCGCAACGCGATCAGAGGCGACTACAGCGATGGGGCGGGCGGATATCCCGACGAGCCTGTACAGGAGGAGCCCTACGCTGAGGAGCCGTATCCCGAAGAGACCTCGCCTCGCCGCCGCAGAAGGAATCGTGAGATCAACTCCTACTCAGATAATGATACCAAGAAGAAGATCGAACGTGAATCCAAAAAGGCGCTCAAACAGCAGAAAAAGGAAGAG
>CACWXE010000193.1 GCA_902764715.1 uncultured Ruminococcus sp.
TATAAGGATCGCTCCGCAGAAGAGAAGGAGGCAGAATAATGAGTGCTAAAAATATGTTATTCTCCGGTTTCGGCGGTCAGGGTATCCTCTTCGCCGGTAAATTCATCGCCTACAAGGGTCTGATCGAGGATAAGCAGGTATCTTGGCTTCCGTCCTACGGTCCCGAGATGCGCGGCGGTACTGCGTCCTGCTCCGTCATCGTATCCGATACACCTGTTGGCTCTCCGATCGTTTCGAACCCCGACATCCTCGTCGCGATGAACCTGCCCTCTCTTGACAGATTTGAGGATAAGGTTGTTCCCGGCGGTATGATCTTCGCGGATTCCACACTGATCGAGCGCAAGGTCGAGCGTGACGATGTCAAAGTATTTTACATTCCCGCGACCCGCATGGCTTCCGATGAGAAGCTCGGCAACCTCGCCAACATGATCATCGTCGGTAAGCTCCTCAAGGAGACCGGCGACTATACCGAAGACGGCATCCGTGCCGCTCTGGACAAGGTCATTTCCGCGAAGCGCGCCAACATGAAGGACGTCAACTTCAAGGCGATCCAAATGGGCGCTGAATTTGAATAAAAAAAGCCTTCCCTTTGGGGGGAAGGTGTCACCCATAGGGTGACGGATGAGGGGATAACTCATCCGATTGAACAATGATTCAAAGAGTGGAGTACTTAAAGACACGGTGAGAGCAGCCTCACTGAAGACGGACATTCAGTGGAAAAGTCAGCCCCTCATTCGACCTTTTCGACTCTTGAGGAGTCGAAAAGCCCACCTTCCCCCCAAGGGGAAGGCTCGGAAGCACCCTGCTCATGATATGATAAGGAGGAATCATCATGGATATCAAAGTTACATTAAACCCGAATCCGAAGGCGAAGCCTACCGATACTTCCGCGCTCGGTTTCGGTCAGATCTTTACCGATCACATGTTCCGCTGGACATGGAACAGCGAAGAGGGCTGGCACAATCCGCGCATCGTGCCCTTTGAGAACCTTTCCATCCATCCGGCTTCTACCGTTCTGCACTACGGCTCCGAGATTTTCGAGGGCTTGAAGGCATATCGCCGCGCCGACGGTAAGGTACAGATGTTCCGCCCGATCGAGAACATCCGCCGTATGAATAACAGTGCCGAGCGTCTCTGTCTGCCCCAGATGCCCGAAGAGGATCTGATGCAGGCGCTGGTCGAATTCGTCCGCTTAGAGCAGGATTGGACGCCTTCCGATAAGGGTACTTCTCTGTATCTGCGTCCGTTCATGTTCGGTAACGATGAGAGCCTCGGCGTTCATGCCGTGCATAACGCGGAGTTCATCATCATCGCATCTCCCGTAGGCTCCTACTATAAAGAGGGTCTGAACCCCGTCAAGATCATGATCGAGGATCAGGACGTCCGCGCGGTACGCGGCGGAACAGGCTACGCGAAGTGCGGCGGTAACTACGCGGCTTCCAACCGTGCTGGCGAGCGCGCCGAGCAGCAGGGCTATTCTCAGGTGCTGTGGCTCGACGGCGTTGAGCGCAAGTATATCGAGGAAGTCGGCGCGATGAACGTCATGTTCAAGATCAACGGCGAGATCGTCACTCCCAAGCTGACCGGTTCCATCCTGCCCGGTATCACCCGCAAGAGCTGCATTGAGTTCTTGAAGAGCGAAGGTATCGAGGTTTCCGAGCGTCTGCTCTCCGTTGAAGAACTCGCTCAGGCGATGACCGACGGCACGCTGGAAGAGGCATGGGGCTGCGGCACTGCGGCTGTTATCTCTCCGATCGGCGAGCTTTGCTATAAGGATCACAAGTACATCATCAACAACAACGAGATCGGCGAACTCTCTCAGCACCTCTACGATTCCATCACCGGCATCCAGTGGGGTGAAGTAGAGGACAAGTTCGGCTGGATCGTTGAGGTTTGATATCGATTGTCATTGCGAACCCCGTTTACGGGGTGTGGCAATCTCAACCGTATAAAACGACGCACGCGTCCAATCTCAACCTAATCATAATCATTGATCAAACGGCAGGGGAGATCCTGCCGTTTTTGGTATAGAGCCCTACGAAACATCTGTCAAAAACACCATAATTTTGCGGTGAAAAATCTCTCTGTTGTATCATAAAAACAAAACGATATTTTCACGCGGTAAAGCGCTTGACAATTCTTTGACATTGTGCTATATTACTAAAAGCTGAATAACCACATAAATGCGCAGATGAAATTATCGCTTTTACAAACGTCTTTTCAGAGAGTTATCGGTCGGTGCGAGATAACAGGGCAGCAGAAGCGAGTCTCATTTCGGAGCAGAGTCGGTGAACTGCTGTCGATGTCATTGCGAGGGCGTCAGCCTGTGACAATCTCAACCGATAGATTTACTAACCGACTACGGAGTGTCCCGTTATCATGGCAGAGGGCTTGTCAGAGCCTTAGAGTGACCGTAGTTATACGGTAAGCAGGGTGGTACCGCGAAGTAAATTCGTCCCTGAGGTCAATGACCTCGGGGATTTTATTATTGAGGAGTTGTCCAAATCTATTGATTTGGCTAACAACTCCCACGCAAGGCTCTCCCAAGAATCGGAGCGGGTTTCGACCCGCGAACGATGATTGGCTGAGAGCTACTGCGAGGACATTTACCGCTGATAATAACGTTATTGATTAGCATTGACTTCATTAACATATGAAAAGAGGAATTGTTATGAATCACATCAAGATTGCAGAAACAACCTTATCCGATGAAAAATCGACCTTATCCTTCAAGCAGAAGCTTGAGATCGCGCGCAAATTAGAGCGGCTGGGCGTGGACGCCGTAGAACTGCCCGAGGTCGGCGCCTCAAAAGCCGACAGCCTTTTGGTGCGCACGGCAGCGTCCTTTGTGAAGGGCAGTGTCCTGTCCGTGGCGGCGACAACGTCCGTTGACGCGATCGACCGCGCGGCTGACGCCTTGTCTACCGCTTCACATCCGCGTATCCGTGTGGAACTGCCGATGACCGCGTCCATCATGGAATACACCCTGCACATCAAACAGCCCAAGATGTGCGCATATGTAACGAAGCTGGTCGAGAAGGCGAAGTCCGTCTGCGACGACGTCGAGTTCACCGCTGTGGACGCGACCCGCGCTGAAGAAGCGTTTCTTAAAGAAGCCGTCAGAGCGGCGGTGGATGCCGGCGCGACCTCGATCACTCTGTGTGATGACGCGGCGATCCTGCTGCCCGATGACTTCGCGTCATTCGTTGTTCGTGTGACCGAGGGTGTGGATGTGCCTGTCGGCGTGAAATGCAACAATAAAAACGGCGTCGCGACTGCCGCGGCGATCTTAGCGGTCAAGAACGGCGCTGCCTGCGTCAAGACCTCTATCGGCGGCGAGGCGACTCCGCTGCGTGAGTTCGGCTCGCTGATCAAGGATATCCGCGAGAACTACGGTATCACTTCCGATATCCGCACCACCGAGCTGCTCCGTACCATCGACCAGATCGAGTGGATCATCAGCGGTAAGGCACATACGGTGACAGCCCGTGAGATCATCGATGACGGCGTGCGTCTGTCGCTCAACGACACGGTCGATACCGTTCGTGAGAACATCGAGAGGATCGGTTATGATCTTTCCGATGAGGATATCCAAAAGGTCTATGAGGAGTTCCTCCGCATTGCCCGCAAGAAGAATGTTGGCATCAAGGAGCTCGACGCGATCG
>CACWXE010000194.1 GCA_902764715.1 uncultured Ruminococcus sp.
ATTTCTTCGCCGTCGGAGTTGAAGAGGATCGCCCAGGCGGATCTGGCGAATAAATACATCAACCGCCCGACGATCTATGAGGTAGACGCAGTCGATATGACGAACATCAACCTGACAGCGCCGCTGGAGGTCGACACGCTGGTTCCCATCATCAGCACAGAGCCGCAGGTCAATACCGTCGAGCCGCTGAACGTGATCGATGTGGACTTGGTCAAGCCGCAAAATTTACAGCTGAAATTTAACGACGGCGTTCATTCCCTTGCCGGGTACAGGCGCTGAGGAAGGAGAAATCAATGATACTTTACGCAACTTTTACAAATAACCAGAATGAAGTGACCACCGACGAGCTGTTCCAGTGGGACACCGGTCAGCAGCTTTGCATTGAAGGGCTGACCGGCATTGACGAAAACACCGAGGTTCATTTTGCCAACAACCGCATGATCCAGGCGATCGTCAAAACCGGCGTCTATGAGAACGACACGCTGACGGTGGACATTCCGAATGAGTTTCTGCAGTCCGGCGGCGTTATTCACGGCAAAGCGTGGGTTTATGTTACCGAGAACAGTACCATCGGAAAAACCATCAAGACGATCAAAATCCCCATCGTTCCCAGGAAACGCCCGAACGACTATGTATCACCGGAAGATCCCGATTCTAAAGGAATCATTGAGCAGGCGCTTGAGATCCTCAAAGACGGTACCAAGGTCTCATACGTTACCACCGAAACCGTCGACAACGCCACCGAGACCGGCAAGGTCTACTATACCACGGTCGGCAGCAGCAAGGCGCTGATCGTGCCGGTCAGCGGTGATTCCAGTCAGGTGCAGTTCCGCCTTGACCGCGACGGCAAGATCTACGCTCGCCGCCGTTCCCGTTCGTCGACCTCGGTCGACTTCCCTGCATGGGGAGCGTTTGAGCAAATCGGTTGGACGTCGGCGGAGATCGGTGCCATGATTGACAGCCTCGTCGACCCGACGTTGTCGGTTCAGGGGAAAGCGGCGGACGCGCTGGTTGTTGGAGAAAGGATACATGGAAACGACCGTCGTTTATCTGTTTTGTTAGAAAACCATGAAGCAACATATATCCCCAAAAACGGCACGCACGCCGGAACTGTGTTGCCGATGAACGGGCGCATCAATCTGGACGGCACCTATGAGGCGGCAGCTGCCTTTTCGTCATCGGATTTTATCCCCGTGACGCCGCTGCTGACCATTGTGCCGCACTGCTATGGTCACCAAGTGGCTTTGTCTGCAGCGTTTTATAACGCAAACAAAGAATTTATCAGCGGCGTCGGCGTGCAGGCTAGTTGGGAACGAGTGCCGCAGGACATTGACATTCCCGCAGGCGCCGCTTATTACAGGCTGTGCGAAATGGTCGCTCACAGCAGCGGATATATCGACGTCTCATATGTGACGCGGAAATTGACTGAGGTTGACGACAAGCTCGACGGGGTGCCGTTCGATCTCACCTTTACGACGAGCGATGTGATCGACAACCGCTATATCGGCGCTGATGGCGCGCAAGTCTCGTCTGGCTTATGGTTATCGACCGATTATTGCTATGTTCCGCTTGAAAAGGGCGGAACGTTGGAAATCACCAGCACCATTTATGTAAACGGCGGCGTGGCATTCTACGATCAAAATAAAACGTGCCTGCGAGCTATCACTGGTCAGAATGCCGCCGAATACGATTATGCCGTAAGCAGTTTGCCAAAAACACGAACGTTCGTTGTGCCAAAAAACACAGCGTATGTGCGTATCTGTGCGTTGAAATCCACTCCCGAGGATATGGGTCGCGTATCCCTTCTGCGGATCCGCAAGGGTGTTGGGCTTAATCAAGTAGTCGATAAGATCGGTTCATTAAATGCCGAAAAGGCAAATGCTGCAGAGTTGGCAGAACTCAAAAACACCGAGCCTGTCGAATTCATTGACGGATGTTTTTATCATGTGGACTGGGGCGAATTGGTGGCAAGTCCTAGCTATAAATGTGCCAAGATCAATGTGTCCTTGCTTCGCGGCGGTCACGTTTCCCTTTCGACTCCTACCGACGGCAATAATATCGGTCTTGGATTCGTTGATCCTGGCGGGGCGATCATTGAAGGATTCAAACCGGTCGCCGGGGTCTACAGTTTCGATTCCGACATTCCCGAAAATGCCGCATATCTCTATGTATCTGTCAAAAAAGCGCAGGAGAGCAAATTTACAGCACCTGTTTTTACATGGGGATCAGCCTTTATGCAGGCGCAGAGCGATGACGTACAGAACCTTCACGTCAATAATCAGTATGTGAGAACTACAGACGCCTTGTGTCCTGCTTTGAAGAATGGAGAACCACGCAATGGATGGGACGCCTACCCGGTTCATACGAAATTTCTTTCCAAAATAGACTTTCGGTATGACTATATTGAAATTAGATTCATTGGAGAAGCGGAAGAAGCGGATGGCTATGCCTTTTCCTACATAGCTTATGACGAAAACGCTTCGGAAGAAATGACCGCTCGTGCCGCATATGCTAATAACTCGATTGCCAAAAAGGATTACAATATCGATTTGACAACAAAGACCACCGAGCCGTATATCCGTATTCCGATCAGCGAATTGACAGGGTATCAATATATTTCCGCAACTGTTAAGGCTTTTAATGGTTCGCAACCCACCCCATTGAGAATTGCTAACGATCAATATTGTCTGAAAATCACATATAAGAATCGAATCATAACAGATGATATCGCGGACGGAGCGATCACGTCAGACAAGCTCAAGCTCACGCGCAGATATGTGATGAACACTGAAATAAAAAGTCTTTTGTTGCAGTCTCGACACGTTGGCGGAGATCCCAAGGCAAGTGATTATGCGCCACCTTTGACACTGCTCCATTTTAGCGATATCCACGCCGACGCTAACGCACTGAACCGGATCTATTCGGACTGCGAGGATATGGATATCGACGACAAAATCTGCACGGGCGATATCGTCAACAATCAGATGGCATGGATCTCGTCAAGCGACGTTACGTATACTGACGCGCAGGATATTCCGAACTGGTGGAAATCGGATATCATGATCACTGTAGGTAATCACGACACGGCGGCATACGACAGCATAAATGACAAGCGCATCTGGGACTATCTCACTATGGCACAGCGCGACCAATACCTGATCGCGCCTTTTGAGGCAAACTGGGGTGTTACCCATACTGCCGGAACCTCGTACTATTACAAGGATTACACGGATTCCAAGGTTCGTTTGATCGTCATTGATGGTATGCTATATGGCGTAAATGGCAGTCAGGACGCAGCTGCGCAAACTGTATGGCTCGGAAATCTTCTTGACGGAGCGATTACAAACGGTCTGCATGTTCTGATCGCCACGCATGGCATAGCGACCGGCGCGCATGCGAAAGAGTGTTCGTTTTCAAGGCGCGGCACCTATACGTCAAGTCAAACGATATGGTACACACCACCTGTTATCACTGAACTTGTGAGAACGAAAATCAATAACGGATTGCATTTCGTCGGCTACTTGTGCGGTCATCTTCATCAAGATTATATTTGGGACGTATACAACGATGGTACGCAGCTCATGTATTGTATTACCTGCGCAAACACAAAAACATGGAACACGCAGGACTCTGACCAAAGCAGAGATGTAACGGCA
>CACWXE010000195.1 GCA_902764715.1 uncultured Ruminococcus sp.
GACATGGGCAGCGCTGTGGGTCACGAGATACTCGCGCACCAACAGATCATATACGCCGTCGCCGATGAAAGCGAGATTCAGCGTCGGGATAGAATTCAGTGTTTTATCATCCATCTTCATCACTCATTATTTTATAATAGTCATTGCGAAGGGCGCAAGCGTTAAGGTTGAGATTGCCACGTCGGAACAAGGTTCCTCCTCGCAATGACAATCTGAATTGCGCCCTGTGGCAATCTCAACATCTCTAAATCGTCATTACCACAGCTCGAACACGCGTGTTCGGGACTTCGAATAGACTAATTTATTCAATAAAATCAAATTCCAAATCATAGATTGAGACGGTATCGCCTTCCTGACAGCCCGCCTCACGCAGTTTGTCGATGACGCCGGACTTCTGAAGCAGGCGCTCGAAGTAGGACAAGCCATCGTAATCGTCGAAGTTGATGCCGCGCAGGATCCGCAGCAGCCACTTGCCCTCGACCATATAAACGCCGTCCTGTACGGTGATCCTGACCTCGCCGAACGCCTCTTCATCCAGCTCGGGCATCGGCTCAGGCTCATACACCTTGATGGGCGGGAGCTTGCTGAGCTCTTCGATGATCTGGTTCAGCAGCGGATCGACGTCGTAGCGGATCGCCGCCATGATCGGGAAAAACTGATAGCCCTGATCCTCGACCCACGCCTTGAAATCCGCGATCTGTTCATCGGTGGCGAGGTCGCATTTATTGCCGACGACCAGCATGGGACGCTCGGCAAGCTCGGGGTTGAACTTCTTCAATTCCTCGTTGATGACGCGGAAATCCTCTTTGGGATCACGCGCTTCACTGCCGGACACATCGACGATATGCACGAGCAGTCGACAACGCTCCACATGGCGCAGGAACTGGTGACCCAGACCCGTACCGTCGGCGGCGCCCTCGATCAGACCGGGGATATCCGCCATAACGAAGGATACGCCGTCGCCCATCGACACCACGCCCAAGGTGGGATTGATGGTGGTGAAATGGTAGTTGGCGATCTGCGGCTTCGCCTGAGAAACGACCGAGATCAAAGTGGATTTGCCGACATTGGGATAACCGACCAGACCGACGTCCGCCAAGAGCTTGAGTTCCAATGTGACCTCGAATTCTTCACCGGGCAGACCGGGCTTCGCGAATCGGGGCGTCTGGCGGGTCGGGGTGGCAAAATGCTTATTGCCCCAGCCGCCTTTGCCGCCCTTCGCGACGATGACGGGTTCTTTACCCGAAAGATCCGCCATGATGCGGCCGGTCTGCGCGTCCTTGACCAATGTGCCGACAGGAACCTTGACGATCAGATCATCCGCCGCCTTGCCGTACTTTCTGCCGCCGGAGCCGTTGGCGCCCTTTTTGGCTTCAAACTTACGCTTATAGCGGAAATCGGCAAGGGTGGAGAGATTGGAATCCGCGACGAAGATCACATCGCCGCCCTTTCCCCCGTCGCCGCCGTCGGGACCGCCTGCCGCCACGTATTTTTCACGGTGAAACGCTACGGCGCCGTCGCCGCCGTCACCGGCTTTTATCGTTATTTTCGCTTTATCTACAAACATGATGAAACCTCAATAGAGTTCAGCGATCAGTGATCAGTGGTCAGTGATCAGAAATTTTCATACAAAACGGGTGCGGGCAGCGCCCGCCGACAACTGTTCACTGTTCACTGATAACTGTTCACTAAAATAATAAGGGCGGTATTTGAACCGCCCCAAAAGTCATTACTGCTCGACAGGATAAACGCTGGCGCGCTTTCTGTCCTTGCCCATACGCTCAAAGCGTACAACGCCGTCAACCTTAGCGAAGAGAGAATCATCGGAACCGCGGCCAACATTGTTACCGGGGTGGATGTGTGTACCTCTCTGCTTAACGAGGATATTGCCGGCTAATACGAACTGACCGTCAGCGCGCTTAACGCCAAGGCGCTTAGACTCACTGTCACGACCGTTCTTTGTTGAACCCATACCTTTTTTATGAGCGAACAACTGCAGATTTATTTTAAGCATTACCTTACACCTCCGAATTTCTAATTTTCAAGTACTTTGGATAGTTCTTCGCTATTTCGCGAAGATGAAGCTTTAAGCCGTCAAAAAGAACACGGCATTGTTCAGCTTCCTGTTCAGTCTTAACTTTCAGATACATATTGCCGTCCCTATTCAAAAGAACAGGCTTCAGACCGATCACCTCGGTAACAGCGTTAGCTGTCATATACGCGGCGCTTGAAACAGCGGCGCATAATATTTCCGGTCCCTCGGGATTCATTTCCGAATGTCCTTGGATATGGAAGCCTCGGATCAGCTCAGTACCGAAAAATTCGACCTTGATCATCAGGCGTTGATCGCCTTGATTTCAACCTTAGTGTAAGGCTGACGGTGACCCATCTTTCTCTTCTCACCCTTCTTGGGCTTGTAGGTGGATACATAGATCTTCTTCGCCTTGTCGGTCTTGATGACCTTGGCGGAAACCTTTGCGCCGTCAACATAAGGTGTGCCGGCCTTGATACCGTCGTCGGTAGAAACAGCGACAACGTCAAACTCTACGGTAGCGTCATTCTCTGCGTCGATCTTCTCGATGTAGATCACGTCGCCCTCGCTGACCTTGTACTGCTTACCGCCGGTCTCGATTACTGCGAACATTTTATCATTCCTTTTACTTAGACTCGCTACTCCCGGGTGGCGGCAAAGCTGCTTTGGAAAAGCATTTTACGCGCACTTAATAAACCCACAGTATGCGGCTTATATACTATATCATAAAGGTTTTTTCTTGTCAAGAACTTTTTGTCAGACAACCAAGCGAATCGAATCAAGGTAATCTCGGGAGGAGCAAGCCCCTCCCCTACACGGTTGAAATCTCCGCCTGCTGTCAATGACGTTTTCAGTCGTTCTGGATATGATACGCCTTTAAGGTGTTCTGCATCAGCATGGCGATGGTCATGGGGCCTACGCCGCCGGGAACGGGCGTGATGTAAGAGCATTTTTCTTTTACAGAATCAAAATCAACATCGCCGCAAAGCTTGCCGTTCTCGTCACGGTTCATGCCGACGTCGATCACGACAGCGCCGTCGCCCACCATATCGGCGGTGACGAACTTCGCTCTGCCGACCGCGGCTACCAGAATATCCGCCTGTTTGGTGAAGGACGCAAGATCCTTGGTGCGGCTGTGGGTCATGGTCACGGTGCCGTTCTCGTGGAGCAGGAGCATGGACATCGGCTTGCCGACGATATTACTTCTGCCGATCACGACGCAGTTCTTGCCCTCAACGGCGATATCATAATAATGGAGCATTTCCATAACGCCCGCGGGAGTGCAGGGCAGGAAATCGTAATCACCGATCATGATCTTGCCGACGTTGAAGGATGAGAACGCGTCAACGTCCTTTTCGACAGAGATCGCGGCGATGACCGCCTTATCGTCGATGTGCTTCGGAACCGGAAGCTGGCAGAGGATACCGTTGACGTCGTCACGAGCGTTCAGCTCCTCGATCAAAGCGATCAGCTCTTCCTGCGTGGTTTCAGCGGGCAAGGCATATTCGAGCGAACGGAATCCGACATATTCACACGCCTTCTTTTTGTTGTTGACATAGACGCGGGACGCGGGATCCTCGCCGACGATGATCACGGCGAGGGTGACCTCTT
>CACWXE010000196.1 GCA_902764715.1 uncultured Ruminococcus sp.
GGCGATAACAAGAACGGTTTTATTCTTCAACAGTTTGGACAGCGCGCCCTGCACCTTTGTTTCATTCTCCACATCAAGAGAAGCAGTTGCCTCGTCAAGCAAAACGATCGGGGCGTTTTTCAGGAGCGCACGGGCGATTGAAATACGCTGGCGTTCTCCGCCGCTGAGCTTCGCGCCGTTCTCGCCGATCTGTGTATCATAACCGTTCGGCAGTTTTTCCACGAACTCGTCGCAGTTCGCCGCCTTCGCCGCTTCTATTACCTCTTCATCCGTCGCGCCGTGTCTGCCCAAACGGATATTCTCCATGACGGTATCGTCAAACAGCACAACATCCTGAAAGACCATCGAATAGTCGCTGAGAAGGGTTTCGGGATCGACCGTATTGATATCGACGCCTCCGACGCGGATTGTTCCGTTCGTGATATCCCACAGCCTTGCCGCAAGTCGGGCACAGGTACTCTTGCCTGAGCCGGAGGGTCCGACAAGGGCAGTGACCTCGCCTTCTTTAGCGGTGAAGCTGACGCCCTTGAGCACCTGCTCGTTATCATACGCAAAACCAACGTTCTCAAATACAATATCGTGACCGTCGGGGGCAAAGCTATCCGCGCCCTCGGCAACAGGCGTATCGTAGATCTCCATCAAACGGTTCGCCGATACCTCGGACATGAATACCTCCGCAATCAGCGCAAGGCTCTGGTCAAACGGCGCGTAAATGCGGGTGATCACCAGAAGGAACATAAAGAACAGCATAAAGTCGATCTGTCCGGAAAGGATCAAGCCCGCGCCAACAAGAATGGTTGTCGCGATTCCGAGGCGCATGATAACACTTGCGGCATTGACAAAAATACCGGTGGCGAATTCACCGCGCAGGAGGGTTTTCTCATGCTGATCGATCTTACCGTTCAACTCGTCAAGGTGCTGTTTTTCTCCGTTGACGGCATGGATCTCACGGATGTTTTCGATCGTTTCCTGAATGCAGTCTGAAACCTTGACCGCCGCCTGCTTGGAGATCTCGGAATTTTTCTTTGCCATCTTACGGCTTCCGAACAGCAACAGAAACGCCACGGGTACGCCCCACAACGCCGCGAGTGCCAGCCGCCAGTCATAGATCAAGAGCACAACGGCAATGACAGCAGTCGATACATACGAACCGTAAAGATATCCCATGACATGAGACCAGACGTGCTCCATACGGTTGACGTCGCCCATGATGGTCTCGGTCAGATCGGCAAGATCACGCTTGCCGAAGTATCCGAGCGGAAGCTTTCTCAGCTGTTCCGCCAACCCGATTCGCATGTTCTTGACTTCACCGTAAACAAGACCGTAGGTAGCGTGATACTGTAACAAATGCACGATCAGAGAGAGGATCACAAAGAGCGCCGTCAGCCCGATATACAGCCATGTGTTCGGGATAGGTCCTCCCTCAGTGAGCGTTGAGATAAAGCTCTGCATCATAAAGTACAGCAGTCCCATACCACCCATCATCAACAGGTTGACAACGATCGTCCACAGCATACCCATCTTGGTGTTGTGTACGCCTTTATCGGACAGTGCGTATTTGCGCTTGAATTTATCGCCGAACATTATCTCACCTCCGTTTCGTTTTGAATCTTCCATTTTGCGGCTTGGTTATATTCGTTCCACATACGCGCGTATAAGCCGCTCTTTTCTATCAATTCTTCATGTGTGCCTTCTTCGGCGACCTGACCGCCGTCCAGCACGATGATTTTATCCGCTCGGGTAACAGTCGAAAGACGATGCGCGATCATGATGACGGTCTTGCCCCTGGTCAAGGTCGCGAACGCCTTTTGGATCAGCACCTCATTTTCAGGATCGGCAAAAGCAGTCGCCTCATCCAGTACGACGATCGGCGCGTCCTTTAAGATCGCGCGCGCCAGCGCGATACGCTGCTGTTCACCGCCGGAAAGATAGGTTCCTTCACTGCCGATAACGGTATCCATTCCGTTTGGCAGCTTATCGATAATATCCATGCACTGTGCCGCTTCAAGTGCCTTTTGTACTTCTTCTCTTGAAGCACCGGGACGCGCCGCACGGACATTTTCGATGATAGAGGTCTTGAACAGACGATTGTTCTGGAACACGAAGGCGATATGATCCATCAGCACATGGGGATCGACCTCACGTACATCAATCCCGCCTACTTTGACCGCTCCCTCGGACACATCCCAGAAGCGCGGTATCAAGCTTGCGGCAGTTGTTTTACCGCCGCCGGAGGGACCTACCAGCGCGACCGTCTGTCCCGATTTCGCGACAAAGGATACGTGGCTGAGCGCGGGGAGATCAGCACCCTCATAGGTGAAGGAAACATCGTTGAATTCTACCTTGTTTCCGTTCGGCGTCTTCGGATTCTCCGTGATCTCAAGAACAGGCGCGTTCATTACGGTATCAATTCTTTTTAACGCTGTTTGTGCTAACATCGAACCGCTCGCGGCAAACATAATCTTCGCAAGCGCGGTGGAGATGATCGCCGAGAACACGGCATAGAAAGCAAAGTTCGTCACAAAACCCGCGAAATTGCCCGAGTTGAGTGCGGACGGTGCTAAGAACAGCGCTACGGGAATCAGAAAAACAAACGCTCCCTCGGTAAAGGTCAGATTGACCGACTGCGGCATACGACACACGCCGTCGGTGTATTTTTCCGCTTTCTCGCTGTAATCCTCAATCGCCTGCTTGAAAGCCTTAAAGGAATAAACGGTCTGCTGAAACACCTTAACGACCGGGATACCGCGCACATATTCGGTACCTGCCTTGCTCATCGTATCCTGCGCCGCCTGATACTCCTGCATCAGCTTTGCGTTTTTACCGCCCATCATCGTGAACATAGAAAGCACCGAGATGACCGCCGCCAAGAGACAGGCCGCTCCCATGCGCCAGTCGAATACGAACATCAGCACGAGCATAGCGATGAACATCGCGACTGTGCCGACAATATCGGCGAGATTATGAGCGAGAAGCGTTTCGGTCTCAGACGCAGCGCCGTCCAGGCGATTGCGCAATAATCCCGAAGCGTTGTTGTCAAAAAAGCCGAGCGGTGTTTTCATCAGGTGCGCCATGCCGCGCTTGCGGATATTTGACGCAGTACGAAACGCCGCTAAATGCGTACACATCAGCGCGAAGAAATAGATCAGGATTCCTCCGACAGCAAACGCAAATGCCATCCAGCCGTATTGAGCAATTTCGGTCGCCTGAGTCCAGTTCGGCGCAGCGGATACCAGATCGCGTATCACCAGCCAGATACAGATATACGGCGCCATTCCGAGCACCATCGAGATCGCCGAAAGGAACAGTCCGGAGTATAGCAACCCCCGATAATTCCCTGTGTATTCCATCAACCGCGACAGTGGGGATTTTTTCTTTTCTTTATGCAAATCACATCATCCTTTCGTCATATGTTGTCGTAGTTAGCTATCGCTAACTCTTGTGTAGTATAGCACAACATTTCTCTGAAGTCAAGTAATGCGGTGCTTTACAATCCGGCTTTACGTACTTCACGGATCATTTCTGTCTTGACCCGTCTTTATTTTTCAAAAGTAATCCGAATGATCTTCATTCTTACAAGACTGTCTATCTCCTTATCTCACTCTTCTGCACTCACAGGCACTACCTTCGG
>CACWXE010000197.1 GCA_902764715.1 uncultured Ruminococcus sp.
GGGTGACGCAGACGGCGACGGCACAGTCACCGCGATGGACGTCACGCAGATCCAGCGTTATCTGACTCGTGCGGCATCTACCGTCAACAAGGATAATGAGTACATTTGCGATGTGGACGGCGACGGCGAAGTTACCGTTATGGACGTAACCGCGATCCAGCGCTATCTGGCTCATATCGCGCTTCCCGATAATGTTCATATCGGAAAAGCTGGCTGATTCGAGATCACGGCAATTGCTGTTCTTGATTCTCCCAATTGAATAAACGTCCCGAATAGGGCAGCCCGCTGTAAAAGCTTTCTTTTGCAGCGGGCTTTTTTCTGACCGATTTATCTCTTTTACATATGTATTGGTTCTTTGCGATGCGGTATCATGACGGCAAAACCTGATTTGTTTCCGGAAAGCGGAGGCATGGGGGATAGTGAAGCGCTTTGTGCAATATGTTCAAAGAAGCGCTGAAAACAGGCGACAATTTCTATCCCTTGGCATTACTGCTAACAATAACACTAAATATTGTGAATTTTTTTTAAAAAAGCTATTAACAATAATTCTAAATCGGAAGTAAAACTTGATTATAATCTAATATAAAGTATTTGGGTTTTTGTTGATTATTACAAATTTTTTCGATTTTTGTGAATGACCAATAAAAATACGCAATCGATTTCCCGAGAGCGGTAAAAGGCGGCGCAGTGTGCTTGCGTTGTTCGTTTGAGGGAAAAATCTAACGAAAGGAAGATGGTAATTATATTCAGACCTAAAGGCAAAAGGTTTCGTCAAGAGAAAAGTAAGAGCAAGAAATCGTTTGTAAACGTGTTGGCGTTGACCTTGGCTATGATCATGATCATGTCTGTCGTGGCGTTCGCGATCCCCGGTATTTCGGCAAAAGAATGTAACACCTACTTCAGCCACCAGGAAACGATCTACATTGATATGACCGGCCTTCCCGGTTGGGATGAATCCGGCGCTAACATCAGGGTATATTCCTATTACGGCGACAGCAATGATGATTGGAACGTCGAGAATGACAAAGTGGATTCCGACTGCTATAACAACGCCGGTTATCAAAACGCGATCGTTCCGACCAAGATCACCGATCACTTGTACAGCTTCATCATCAGCGGCGATAGGGTCGGTTATGTCAAGGTGCTGCGTCTGAGCTCCGATATGAATACCTGCTGGAACTCTACCGGCTATGCCTACGCGGATAATCGTTCCGGCTCGAAAAACTGTATCAAGATCAAGGGCTGGGACAACAACTTCGAGTGGACCACCTATACCCCCGGCGGCAGCGGTTATCATGAGGTAACAGCCATACCCGATGCGACAACGATTACAGACAACTCAAACATTTTCCCGATTGACGCAACATTTTATGATTACTACACCGACACAGAGGTTGCAAGCGGTTGGGGCAACATCAATTACGTGAACAGCCACGGTGATTGGGAGCCCTACACGTCCCTGAACAACAAGATCGCTGCGGCGAGCAGTGGCGTCAATTATCCGATGTATTTCGGTAACTTCTTTGATAAGAATGACGGATACACCGGCGTGAGTTCCTCTAACATGGTGAACTTCTCCAACTGGGTCAACAACTCCGCGCGTCTGGGCGGCACACACAAATCTGTTGTGGGTCTGACCGGTTCTTCGCTGGTAGATGGCGATCTGATGTACGCGGTCAACGGTGGCGGCAACAGCAGCGTCAAGGTTCCGTTCTTTGACAAGTCGTTCCTGCAGACCAACGGCGTCGGCTCGGTCGTCAACACCAAGTTCCCGATGCGCAAGGTGACGAGCAACGGTATCACGACCTATGTGTTCGACAGCACCGACGCGAATGACAACGCGTGGTTCAGCGCGGATCACCAGACCATGTATTACGGTCAGGGCACTTCAAAAGGCGCAAAAGACGCGCTTTACTACTATTCCAATCCTCAGACGGCAAGCGGCTACGGCTTCTTCCCGTTTGACACGAACAGAGGAGCAAACAGTGAAGCACTTGACTTTGCGTTCGGTATGCGCGTTGACATCCCGTTCAACCTCGGCGGCGACCCCGGTCATTACGGTCAGATCAAGGGCACTAACGGCTCTTATGTCGACCAGATATTCACCTTCAGCGGTGACGATGACGTTTGGGTATACATCGACGGCAATTTGGTTCTTGACCTTGGTGGCGACCACCAGAAGGCGGAAGGTACCATTAACTTTGCCGGCGGTCAGGGTACCGGTACCGTATCGGTTACTTACGGCTCCAATACCTTGAACAGTGCCACCAGAAACACAAGCTTCTCTATTACTAATGACGATCCGACAGTGGAGCACACACTGACGATGTTCTATGTAGAGAGGTATGGTTGAGTCGAACCTGAGCTTTGACTTCAACTTCGCTCCGATCGGCAACGAGCTGATCGTTGATAAAACCGTAAACACTGCAAGCGTCAACAACAGCACTGACTTTAAAAATGCTGTAGCTGCCGCGGATACCTTCAGCTTCAATCAGCCTACCGCGAATGGTAAGCAGAGCAGCAAGGGCACCATCAGCGACAGCACTTATACATTGAAGAACGCTGAGTCTATCAGCTTTAAGGATCAGTTTGACGTTCCGACACCTATGACGGTGACCGAGAGCTACAATAGTAATCTCAGCTACTCCACAACATGGAAAGCCGCCGATCTGGTGCTCAAGGGCAAGGGCAAATCCGAGTCAGAGTACACCATCGGCAGCGACACCGGCGTGGGATCCGACTTTACCTATCAGACGCTGGATACTACTTCCGAGTTCGCAATGACGAGAGTTCAGCTCTCCTATGTTAATACTCCGGAGGTCGCTCCCGTCACCATCACCAAGACCGTTACCGATCTCGGAGCGGGTGAGACCGACAACACCGAGTTTGGCGGCACCGTATCTGTTGATCTGGGCGACGGCAACGGCTTCAAGACCTATAACCTCACTTACAGCACAGGCGGCGCTTCCTATAGGCTGACCTCGGAGGGTAAGCTTGCGACCGGCGGAAAGCTGAAAAACGGCAGAACCTTGACCTTTGAGGGTATCCCGCAGGGCGCAAAGGTGAAGTTCGTTGAGGATTCCGCTCCCTCGGGCTACAGCTTTGTCAGCGTAACCGGAGGTACGAACGGTATTACCGTAGGTCCTTCCGACAACGCTATCACCGTTACCAACAAGAAGCTCTCGGGCGGTGGTACGCTGAACGTAACCAAGAAGCTTGACGGCGAGGATTACACCGGCAATGCTTTCAGCTTTACTGCTGAAGGCGTGACAAAGACCGGCTACACAGCCCGGCAATTACCTTTACAAGATCACCGAGGACGACCTGTCCGCGGATCTGACCGCAAAGGGATACAGCAAGGATAGCAACGCCATCTACGCTAAGTTCACCGTAGTTTCGGGCGCTTCCGGTCTCGCGATCTCGGGCAATCCTCAGTATTATTCCGACGAGGCTTGTACCACACCAGTCACGGCGGTGTTCAGAAACACTACCGAGCACGCCAAGATCACGATCAAAAAGACCACCGACAAAGGCTCGGCAGAAGGCAACGTATTCGCGGTCGTAAAGGTCAAGGACAGCACCCCGCTGTCAAAGGACCAGATCAATGCTCTGATCGAAAATGACTCTGCCAAATATGTGCAGGGCACTACGTTGAGCGACGGTTCGCTGTATTTCGGTGATCTGCCGATCTATCAGAACGGCGATCAGGTATACGACAATGCTACTTCTCAGTGGGTCAACGGAACCAACTACATGAGCGGTATACATACACCGCAGACCTACATGGTATTCGAGTATTCTGCCAAGAATGGCTACAATACCAACAATACCGTGAAGTTCGTTACCTTCCCGTATGAGGGTCAGTACAGCGTCACCTTTGACTACGTCAACCTGTCTGTAATCAATCCCGCATCCGGTTTCGGCGGCACGATGAGATTTTTCGTCATCGGCTTAAGTGTATTAGGCACCGCCGCGCTTCTCGCGATGGCGTATGTGTTCTTCAAAAAACGTCGCGTCAAGGCATCCTATGCCCCCCGACACGGCAGAAAATAAACTCAGTTTTCATTATTTTATTATAATATTATAAAAAAGGAGATTAAAAAGAATGAAAGCAACAAAAAGAATTTTTGCTGTAGTGATGATTGTTATGATGCTCGCGCTCATGATTCCCTTCTCTGCAAGCGCTGCAGGTAGATATACCGCTAACATCACCGCTAAAGAAGGCTACACTGTCACCCTGTACAAGATCGGCGCTCTTAACAGCAACGGTACTGCGTACACCGCTGTTTCCGGCGTAGCCGCAGGCATCGAGAATGCTGTTGAAGCCAGCCCCGTTGTTCCTCAGGATGTTTTGGATGCTGCCGAGGCTGCCAAGAAGGCAGGTCAGAATACAGGTACAAAGATCGGCGATGAGATCGCAGGCGCCACCGGCGTTGTGACCTTTACTACCGATGAGGCAGGTCTGTACTATGCAACCATCACCGGTACACCCGCAGGCACTAATGTTAAGAAGACCGGCGGTTCTATCTTCTATCTGTCTGACGCGAAAAACGCTTCCGGCGCTGCTATGACTACCGCTACTGTTGACATCTCCGGCAAGATTGAAGACGGTACTGTTAATGTCAAAAAAGAGATCGTTGATTATGACATCAGCAACGCTCAGACTACCGCGATGGTCGGCGAGGAAGTTACCTTCAAGCTCACCGCTTCTATCACCGGTACCAAGGACGAGTATCTGAAGTCTTATGTGATCCATGACTCCATGTCCGATGGCCTTGACTATGTAAAGGTCGACTCCGTTTATGTTGACGAAATCAAGCTCAATGCTGCCGAATACACCGTAACCGCTACCGATAAGACCGACATCCGGATCGCTCTGAGCGAGGCTTATCTGAACGATGCTAAGGCAGGCACCAACGACTTCTATGATTCTGCTAACGTCATCGTTAACATCGTCGGCAAGCTCAACGCTAACGCTGTCAAGGGCAGAACCACCGATGACGACAAAACCGCTTACGCTAACACTGTTGCGAACTACAACAAGGACAGTCTGGAATACACCAACAAGTACAATGATACCAGCACCAAGGAAGGTAACACCGTTCACGTTTACACCTTCGATGTAGATATCTACAAGGTCGACGCTACCAACGACACCAAGCTCGACGGCGCTACCTTCACCCTGACCAAGGGCAGCTATACCTTTGAGGCTACCACCGCAAACGGCGGCAAGGCTACCTTCGCAGGTCTCGAGAAGGGTACCTACACCCTCAAGGAGACGGTTGCTCCCAATGGCTACAACCTCAACACGACCGAGTATACCGTAACCATCGGCGATAACGGCACTATCACCAGTGCGCAGTATGACGCTACTCTCAAGGGCGTTAAGATCGGTGATACTCCCGTTGTTATGCCCGCTACCGGCGGCAACGGCACGATGATCTTCACCATCGTAGGCGCTTCTCTGATCGCTTGCGCAGGCATCCTCTTCATTATCCTCAAGAAGAGAGCTGCTTCTAAGTAATCAGTCATTAACAATTTGATATGACGATCGTCGGGGACGTGTTCTCACGTCCCCGACTCTTTCCATAAACGTCATTTGTAATGAGATGACATCGATATAGATGAAGGTTGAAAACCGAAAACCGACGTCGGCTTTCGGTTTTGAGCTTTTATTGATAATAGTTATTGCGAAGGCCCTTGAGGGCTGTGGCGATCTCAACCGATTATAACGGGTCCAAATACCCGCGGCTGCCGTGAGAACGCCCGTAGGAGAGAGGAATTTCCTCTTAGGCGAATACCCTGCCCGAGCGAAGTGAGGGTAAAGTGTCCGTTGGACACTTTAGTTCTTGCACCGGGGAAGATTATTAAAGTAAAAGGAAACCGATTATGAAGAACAAATTACCGATCATCGCTATCGTGATGATCTTTCTTGTCGGGCTGGGAATTCTGAGCTATCCGCTCATCAGCGCGGCGATCAACAACCTTGCCGCGCGTAATCAAGCGGAAGAATATACCAAGCTCACAAAGGAGATGCCCTCCGATCGACAGGTCGAGCTGCTGCAAAGCGCTCAGCGATATAACGACAGCCTGACGAACAACGTCATCATCACCGACCCCTTTGATACAGAAGCGTTCGAAAAGATTGGCAAGGCGTATGAGGAGTCGCTCAATGTTGACGGACAAGGCTTGATCGGGTATGTCGATATTCCGAAGATCAACGTCTATCTGCCCGTTCGTCACTCCACTGCGGAGGAGGTCCTCGCTCACGCGGCAGGTCATCTGCAAAACACCTCGATGCCCATCGGGGGTGAGAGTACCCACTCGGTTATTTCGGCGCACTCGGCGTTCCCGACGCAGACCTTCTTTGACTATCTCACCGATCTTGAAGAGGGCGACGAGTTTTATATCCATGTGCTTGACCGCACGCTGAAATACGAGGTCGATCAGATCAAGGTGGTTCTGCCCGAGGAGACCGACGATCTGCGCGTGATCCGCGGCGAGGATCATGTGACACTCGTCACCTGTACGCCTTATTCGATCAACACCCACCGTCTTTTGGTACGCGGCAAAAGGGTCGAATATGACGACGCCAAATATATTGTGAGCGGCGCAAAGCCCGTAGAGATGGGGGAGGGCTACCTCTTCTTCCTCGGCTACCGCGTGCCGTTCTGGGCGGCGGGGCTTGTGATTGCGGGCATCGTCGGCGTTACGGTGTTCCTTGTCGTGTTCTTTGTCCGTCGCAATAAAAGGAAAGAAACCCGTCGCGGAATCGTCGCCATCATGCTGCTGGTTGCGGGCTTGGGCTTGGTGCTGTTTCCGCCGATCTCCAACTGGTACGGCAAGCAGGTGTCGCACGATCAGTCGGAGAGCTTTGACCGTGCGCTCGAACACGTCGTTCCCGCCGATGAAGACAGCGGAAAGGGCGTTCCCGGCGTGACGGAGAAAACCTATGCCGCCGCGCTTGAAAAAAAGCAGATCGATGAAGAGGGCTATCCGATCGATGAGAACGGTGTGCGTACCGGCAGCACGCACGTAGTTTTTGAGCTGGATCTTGACCGCCTGTACCGCGACAGCGTCGCCTATAACGAGGATCTGAAGGTCAACCAGGGCAGTAAATTTATCGAGGGAGAAAGCCACGATAACCCGGCGCTCGATCTGAAGCGGTACGGGATCTATGATAATATCTACGGCTATGTTTCTGCGCCCTCCATCGACATGATGCTGCCGATCTATCTGGGCGCCAGCGATCGGAATATGAGTTACGGCGCGGCTCACATGACCTATTCGTCATTGCCGCTGGACGGTATCGATACCAACTGCGCGGTGGTAGGTCATACCGGCTATATCGGCAGGATCTTTTTTGATAACATCCGTCGGCTGGAGATAGGAGATACGGTCTCGATCCACAACTACTGGGAGGATATCGACTACGAGGTCATCGATTATAAGGTCGTGACCGAAGAAGAGACCGCGGATATCTATATCCAAAAGGACAGGCAGCTGCTCACGCTGATCACCTGTATCTATGCGGGGAGTCCCGATACCTTTGACCGCTATCTCGTCATCTGCGAAAAGAAAAAATGACGCGGTACATCTCGAACGAAAGACAGTGTAACAGTCGTTTTGCGGCACCATCCTCTCAGGAGTTCCCAAACAGGTATTTTTTGCCGTATTGTCACCCTGCCGAAAAGAGAGAAAGAATAATCGAGCTCTTTTAGGCAAAAGCGACAAAGCCGATTTTTCTTTGTCATAAATGTACATTTTATTGCAAAAATGTAATCATAAATCGGCACTTATTCAGCCGAATTTGCAAAAACTTCTATTGACATCCTCATTTCGAGAGTTTATAATGAAACTCGTATAAGCGCCCTGTCGGATACTGCGCCCATGCGAGTTTTCGGCCACTGACAGGTGCTTAGCAAATGCTTTTGATTTCATATTTTATCGGTCTGCTTTTCGGCGGAGTGATAAAATTTGGAATAAATTCACCGCAGGGAACTGTACAAACCCGCGGTTGATCCTACAACCTCGGATAGAGGTCAAGCT
>CACWXE010000198.1 GCA_902764715.1 uncultured Ruminococcus sp.
CGCGTCAGCGCCCATGCTCTCGAGCATCGCGGTCATCGCCGCGGGTGAAGCGCCTGTCATCAGCTTGCCCTTGTCGGTGTAGGCATTGGACACAATCACGGGCAGATCGCAGTTCTCCTTGACCGCCAACAGCACCGCCTTAGTCTCATAGCTGTCGTTCATCGTCTCGATCATCACGAGGTCAACGCCGCAATCAGCTCCGATCTGAACCGTTTTGGCGAATACCGCGACCGCTTCTTCAAAATCGAGGTCGCCCAGCGGCTTTAACAGCCTGCCGGTGGGTCCGATGTCCAGCGCGATATACTTCTCCTGCGGTGTATTGCTCAGCTCACGCGCCTGTTGTGCGTTGGCGACCGCCGCTCGGATGACCTCGGTCAACTCCGCTTCGTCATAATGAAGGAGATTGGCGCCGAAAGTGTTGGTATTGACCACGTTGGAGCCGTTGTCAAAAAACGCCTTGTGGATGGCGGTGATGTCCTCGGGGTGGCTGAGATTCCACCGCTCCGGCTGTTCACCCGGCTGTAAGCCGCGTTCCTGCAAAAGCGTACCCATCCCGCCGTCGAGGATCACGATGTTTTGTTGTAAGAATTCTTTGAAGTTCATAGTAACACCTGATGTTATTGAAGAGTGATGATTGCAAAAGCCTTCCCCTCGGGGGGAAGGTGTCACCAAAGGTGACGGATGAGGGGATAACCTCTCTTATTGATGTCGAATTCGGTGAGACTGTATGTCTACCGAGAATTGAGGAAGAGCCTCATACTCTTTGTTAAGATGATCTTATGGATAAGCAAGCCCCTCATCCGACCAATTTGCTTTAGGGCAAATTGCCCACCTTCCCCCCGAGGGGAAGGCTTTTTGATTCGTGCTACGTTACAGTGACATAGAAAAAGACGCGCGCGTCCGGCGAGGAGAAGGCTTTTTCTATATTTATAATTATGATGAAGATTTATCTGCGATAAGCGCAGTCGGTTTTATCACAATCCGCGCATTGATCTTGATGCTCCTCGCAACCGTCCGTAATACCCGCGATGGCGGTGACGGACTTGCTCGGCGACATCAGCAGGCTTTGATCGAGCGTCAAGCCGATCTTGCGCGGACAATCCAGTACCGCGAAGATCTCTTTCTGCAAGCTCAGCGGGATATCGCCGTAACCGGGGCTGACGCGCCTTGTAAGGCATTTTCCAGATTTACTCAGCTCCGTACTCATCTGCGCGCAAAACGCGTCACACAGGCTTTCTACACGCTCCGCACCGATGGCTTGAAATATCAGCGCTTTGGACGGTTCCACGCGGCTGTACCGCGCGATCAATCGATCAAAGGGTGATCCGACCGTCGCCGCGAACAAAATGACGGCTTCGGATCTGCGGATCGCCTTGCCGATCGTCTGTGATATGATATGCTCATTACCGATCGTGATCCTGCCGTCGGGATCGACCGGCAGTGTCGTACAACAGACACGATAGGTCAAGAGCGGCTCCGCTTCTCTGATACACTCGTCGATCAGAGCGTCAAAGCTGTTATCGGCGCCCCTGATCCGGGAATATCGCATGATCTCGCGCTTATCCCACGCGGGTGGGTCGATGGTCAGGGTGCGAATCATTTGCCGATGATACTGCTGAGATTGTTCATCACGGCGCGCGCGATCTCAGGCTTGTTCATGGTGTAGAGGTGGACATGTTTGACGCCGTTGGCGTACAGATCGATGATCTGATCGGTCGCGTACGCGATACCCGCCTGCGCCATAGCGCGGTCATCGCCGCCGAAGCGGTCGACCATCGCCTTGAAGCGCTGTGGGATGAAGGAGCCGGAGAGCTCGATCGCGCGTTTGAGCTGGATGGCTCTGGTGATCGGCATGATACCCGGCACGACCGGCACGGTGATGCCCGCCTCACGGATCTTGTAGAGGAAGTTATACAGCAGATTATTGTCAAAGAACATCTGCGTGGTCATAAAATCACAGCCCGCGTCGACCTTCTCTTTGAGATAAAAAATGTCGTCGGTCTGGTGTTGGCTTTCGGGATGTACCTCGGGATAGCACGCACAGCCGATGCAGAAATCCGCGCCGCTGTTTTTCAGCTCACGGATCAGATCGACGGCATGGGAATAATCCCAGTGCTTCGCGTCACTGAGCTTCATCTCGGGCGTCAGGTCGCCTCTGAGCGCCATGACGTTCTGGATGCCCGCTTTTTTGAGCTCGTTGATTTTCTCGAGGACGGTCTCTCTGGTGGAGGAAACGCAGGTCAGATGCGCCATCGTCGGCACAGCGTAACGGTTGCGGATATCCTCGGCAATATCGAGGGTGAAGCGGCTGGTTCCGCCGCCCGCGCCGTAGGTCACGCTCATGAAGGACGGATTAAGCTGCGCGATCTTCTCGATAGCGGGCTTGACCTCGTCAAAGGAGGAAGATACCTTCGGCGGGAACACCTCGAAGGACAGCGTACAGCGGTCGTTATTCAAAAGATTGATGATTTTCATAATCTGCTCCTCGTGCGGTTCTCACACGGATGAACCGAAATTACGGCGATACCGAGGAGTTCGGTATCGCAACAGATGTTAGTATAACATATTTATCGCTTTAAAGCAAGTTAGGTGATATTTTCGATCAATACGGTCATCGTGCCGCCGCAGACCATGTCGTTGTCCGCCGCGACCTCGTTGCTCATATCGATGTGCAATACGGCTTGATATTCCCTGCCGATGATGCGCCGCGCTTTGTTGATCGCCGCCGCTTCACCGCAGCCGCCGCCGGCAGTGCCCGCGACGTGACCGAGTGCGTTGACAGCCATCATACTGCCGCTTTTGACGGGTGTTGAGCCGGTGGAGGAAAGCACCGTCACCAGCGCGCGCGGTTCATCGGACGTCGCGAGATAGCGCAGTAAACTATAATCAACATTCGTCTGCGTCAGCTCATTCACACGCGGCTTGACATACCGCTTATGCCGCTCCTGTATCAGCTCCGCGCAAATCGACACCGCGATCTCGGCGGTGGTCATCGCGCCGATCTTGAGCCCGATGGGCGCGTGGATCGCGTCGATATCCTCTTTTCGGAAGCCCTCTTCGATCAGGATCTCCCGCAGTCCCGCGGCACGCTTTTTGGAGCTGATCAGCCCCAGATAACAGGGCATTTCTCCGGACAGGATCGCGCGGATGCACTGCGCGTCCCACAGATGCCCGCGGGTGAGCACGCACACATAATCCCTGCGCGTGATACGGAGCTTCTCGATCGCGGAGATGAACTCGTCATCCGCCTCCGGATGCTCGGCGCGCAGGAGATCCTCCACCTGCTGCGCTTTGATCTTGCGCTCCTTCGGCACCGCATCCTCATCGGAATCGTTGGTCTCGGGCACCACGAAATCAGCGTAAGGCATGACCTGCGGCTGCCTTGGCGCCTGATACATGGCATCCTGCGGAATATGGTTGATGACCAGTGGATTGTTCTGCACCGCGGTTTGCGTGACATCGGCCTGGGTCTTTGCAAAAGGCGTGTTGCCCGGCACGAATGACGGCGGCTCGCTGTCGATTTGCTGGATAGGACC
>CACWXE010000199.1 GCA_902764715.1 uncultured Ruminococcus sp.
ATTGCGTTAAATTCCGCATAGCGGTGTTGTCGTCCTTGACATACGCCAGTATGCCTGCGTCCTCCGCCTTGCTCTGCGAAATTTCTCGCTAACAAATTTTTAAAGCGTTTAATGGATACTTAGTATAAAGACATAAAAAACGGGTTTTTCTGGAATGATCCGGCGTAACCGATTCCGGGATTTTTTCACAAGAGAATAATGAGGATGGATTTTGGTCATATTCACCAGAATTTATGCGCTATTCGAAGAATAAATCGATTTGACAGACCCACCCTCGTATGGTAAAATACAGACAACAAATCTTTAAGGCGATACTGTGATATCGACAAGATCTGATAATTTTGATACGGGTCGTAGGACCCGGGATTTTGCGTGTGTTGCCTCGCCTTGGGTGGGGCTTTTTGATTAGTATTTTGGATAATCGGTTTCCAGAATAAACGAAAGGAGCGTTCCGATATGAGCGGTATGAAGGTATATGCTTGTAAGAGAATCGAAAAAACTGACGTTTTGCCCTCGGTCGACAGTGCGCTTTTCTGCCCTGAGGACTTTTCGCAGTGCTCCGATAATATTGTTGTCTTTCCCGGCTTTTGTGATGTGCATGTGCATTTTCGCGAGCCGGGATTTTCTTATAAAGAAAAAATCGCCACCGGATCGGCGGCCGCGGCACGCGGCGGATACACTGCCGTCTGCGCGATGCCGAACCTAGATCCCGTGCCCGACAGCGTCGAAAATCTGCGCCGTCAGCTCGATATCATCGAGTGTGACGCGGTGATCGACGTCCTGCCCTACGGCGCGATCACCGTGGGCGAGAGGGGAGAACAACTTGCCGACCTTGAGGGGATGGCAAAGGATGTCGTCGCCTTCTCCGACGACGGCAGAGGCGTGCAGGATGAAGCGATGATGCGCGAGGCGATGACAAGAGCAAAAGCGCTCGGCAAATTGATCGTCGCGCACTGCGAGGACAACAGCTTGCTGCACGGCGGCTATATCCATGACGGCGACTACGCCAAGGCGCACGGTCACCGCGGGATCTGCTCACAGAGCGAGTGGGGCCCGATCAAGCGTGATATCGAGCTGTGTCGTGAAACCGGCTGCGGCTATCATGTGTGCCACATCTCGACCAAAGAGAGCGTGGAGCTGATCCGTCAGGCGAAAGCCGAGGGCGTGGACATCACCTGTGAGACCGCGCCGCATTACCTCGTGATGGACGACAGCGATCTAAAAGAGGACGGACGCTTCAAGATGAATCCGCCGCTGAGGGATAAAGCTGATCGCGAGGCGCTGCTCCAAGGGATCAAGGACGGCACGATCGACATGATCTCCACCGATCACGCGCCGCACAGCGCGGAGGAAAAGGCGAGAGGATTGGAGAAGTCCGCTTTCGGTATCGTCGGTATCGAGACCGCGTTCCCGGTGCTGTATACAAAGCTTGTCAAGACCGGGTTCATTACGATGGACAGGCTGATGGAGCTGTTGGTTTTCAACGCGCGCGAACGCTTCAATATTCCGTTAAAGAAAAATGATTACACGATATGGGATCTGGACAAAGAGTTCACCGTAGATTCCGCCGACTTCCGGTCGATGGGCAAGGCGACGCCCTTTGAGGGTTGGAAGCTCAACGGCGTGTGCCTGATGACCGTCAAGGACGGCGTGAAAGTGTACAGCATATAAACCGTAGGGACGGTCATTGACCGTCCGCGGACGAGCAATGCTCGTCCCTACAAATTTGTTTGATAGATTGAGATAGATGAAAATTTGGAGGTATGAAAAATGGCAAAAAGAACAGATGTGAAAAAGGTACTCATCATCGGCTCGGGACCTATCGTCATCGGTCAGGCTGCCGAGTTCGACTACGCCGGCACCCAGGCGTGTCTGGCGCTGAAGGAAGAGGGCTACGAGGTCATCCTGTGTAACTCAAACCCCGCGACCATCATGACGGATACCCAGATCGCGGACAAGGTCTATATGGAGCCGCTCACCCTCGAGTATATCGCGAAGATCCTGAGATTCGAGCGTCCCGACGCGATCGTCCCCGGTATCGGCGGACAGACGGGTCTGAACCTCGCGATGCAGCTCGAGCGCAAGGGCATCCTCAAGGAATGCGGCGTACAGCTGCTCGGCACATCCTCCGAGAGTATCGAGCGCGCCGAGGACAGAGAGCTGTTCAAGGAAATGTGCGAGAGTATCGGCGAGCCGGTCATCCCGTCGCAGATCACCTACAATCTTGATGAAGCAAAGGAAGCTGCCAAGGCGGTAGGTTATCCTGTTGTCCTGCGCCCCGCGTTTACCCTGGGCGGTACCGGCGGCGGCTTTGCGGACAACGAAGCTGAGCTCTTGGAGATCGGTAAACAGGCATTTGCCCTGAGTCCTGTGCATCAGGTGCTGATCGAGAAGTCCGTCAAGGGCTATAAAGAGATCGAGTTCGAGGTCATGCGTGACTCCAACGACACCGCGATCACCATCTGCGGTATGGAGAACGTCGACCCTGTCGGCGTCCACACCGGTGACAGCATCGTTGTCGCGCCGATCCTTTCACTGAATGATCAAGACCTCAAAATGCTGAATGATTCCGCGATCAAGATCATCCGTGAGCTGAAGATCGAAGGCGGCTGTAACGTCCAGTTCGCGCTGAATCCGAATTCCAGCGAGTATTACCTGATTGAGGTCAACCCCAGAGTTTCACGTTCTTCCGCGCTCGCTTCCAAGGCGTCGGGTTATCCGATCGCCCGCGTGACCGCGAAGATCGCTATGGGTATGGCGCTCGAGGAGATCCCCGTAGCGGGCGGTACGGCGGCGATCGAGCCGAGCCTCGATTACATCGTCGCGAAGTTCCCGCGTTTTCCGTTTGATAAATTCGCCGACGCGCCCAACACCCTCGGCACCCAGATGAAGGCGACCGGCGAGGTCATGGGCATCGGTTCCACACTCGAGGAGTGCTGTCTGAAATCCGTTCGTTCGCTGGAGACAGGCGTGTGCCACTTCCACCTCGCGAAGTTCGATTCTTTCTCCGACGATGAGCTGTTTGACTATATCAAGGAGTTCAAGGACGACAACGTCTACGCTGTGTTCGAGCTGCTCCGCCGCGGTACTTCGATCGAAAAGCTCCACGAGATCACCATGATCACCGAGCTGTTCCTTGAGAGCTTCAAGAAGATCGTCGATATGGAGAATACCCTCAAGGCGAACAAGGGCGATATCGAGACCCTCAAGGCCGCCAAGATCATGGGCTTCTCCGATGAATACATTTCCTCGCTTTGGGAAACTCCCGAGGTCGAGATCTACAACACCAGAAAAGCAAACGGTATCACCCCGATCTTCAAGATGGTCGATACCCTTCATACCGGCAAATATATCGCGTATCTCTACTCATCTTATACGGGCGAGAACGCTTCCAGACTGAGCGACAAAAAGAAGATCATCGTGCTCGGCGCGGGTCCCATCCGTATCGGTCAGGGCGTAGAGTTCGACTACTCTACCGTTCACGCGGTTCAGACCATCCGTCGCGCGGGCCGTCATCGCTTCACTGGGCGGTCAGACCGCCATCAACCTCGCTCAACCGCTCATGGACAGAGGCGTGAAGATCATCGGTACCGACTGTGCCGCCATCGAACGCGCCGAGAACCGTGATTCCTTCAACGCGATCATCAAGGAGCTCGGTATCCCGCAGCCCGCGGGTCAGGCGGTCACTTCGATCGAGGAGGGCGTCAAAGCCGCCGCCGAGATTGGCTATCCCGTGCTTGTCCGCCCGTCCTTCGTACTCGGCGGTCGCGCGATGCAGATCGTCAGCAAGGAGGAAGACCTCAGACATTATCTGAAAACCGCGGTTGAGATCGACGAAGACAAGCCTGTTTTGGTCGATAAATACATCATGGGTAAGGAGGTCGAGGTTGACGCGATCTGCGACGGTATCGATGTATTCGTACCCGGTATCATGGAGCTGGTCGAGCGTACCGGCGTTCACTCCGGCGACTCCATCTCCGTTTATCCGTCCTTCTCCATCAGTGATAAGGTCAAGGGTATCATCCTCCAGTATGCTAAGAAGCTCGGTAAAGCGATCGGCATTATCGGTCTTTACAATATCCAGTTCATCGTAGACGAGAACGATG
>CACWXE010000200.1 GCA_902764715.1 uncultured Ruminococcus sp.
ACGCACCAACACCGTGCAGATCGCCGATAAAGAGCGGGAGGGATTCAAAAAGATCATCACCGAATATACCGTTTTGGAACCGTCCCCTACCCTCTCCGTGTGCGAAGTTCTGCTCCACACAGGGCGCACCCACCAGATCCGCGCGCACATGGCGCATATCGGGCATCCGCTGCTGGGGGATGAAAAGTACGGCGATAAAGAATTCAACGCCCGCTATCATATGAAGCGGCAGGTGCTGTATTCGTATAAGCTTCAATTCTGTTTCACGACCCCGGCGGGGTGTCTGGAGAACCTCAACGGACAGACCTTTGAGGTCAAAAAGGTCAGGTTTCTTGATAAAATATAAAGACATTCCTTCAAACAGGGAATGTCTTTTTTCTGCATTATTCCGCGTTGATACGCAGCATGGCGCACATGGTGCCGCGGTCGCCCGCTGTCGCGCGATGGCTCCACAAAAGGTCGCTGTTATGCTTAGTGCATACGTCGCTGACGGTGATATTCTCGGGCTTGACGCCGCAGGAGATCAGGATCTGTCGGTTACACTCGAGCATATCCACCATAAATTTGCCGTCGTCTTTTGGAAATACGAATCGATCACTGTTGAGCCCCAGCGCGTAGAATTCATCGGCACACGCCTTGTCGACCTCGTAACAGCAAACGGAGATATTCGGCCCGACGGCGCAGATCAGATCGGCGGGATCGGTACCGAAGCTGTCGCGCATGGCGTCGATCACCTTTTCGGCGATCCTGCCCACCGTACCGCGCCATCCCGCGTGCGCCAGACCGATCGCGTGAGTACGGCTGTCGACAAAGAACAGCGGCGTGCAGTCGGCATAGTAGGTGCACAAGGTCACGCCCGGCTCGATCGTCACCAAGCCGTCAACGCTCATGATATCCTTTTCACGATAGATACCGATGCCCTTCTCGGCGGAAGTCACGACACGCACAAAGGTGTGATGATCCTGTGAGGACGCGACCAATGAGCGGTAGTCAAAGCCCGCCGCTTTGCAGAACATCCGGTAATTCTCGGTGACCGCCTCACAGTCATCATGGTCAAAGCTCATGTCCATCGGATGGACGGTGCGGGTACCCTCACCGCTCTTTGTCGAAAAAGCGTGACGGATAAAGGGGATCCCGGATAAACGGTCATATGTCAGAAACGACACACCGTCTACGGTATTTAAAGTAAAAACGTTCGATTGAAAGTCCATAAAAATCTCCATAAGATATAAATAATAGAGGAAACAAGGCAACCCTCCGGCGCTTTGCGCCACCTTCCTCGCCGGAAACGGCTTCTTCTGCGAAGACAGCCGACCCTTTTGTCCGCTTTGCGGACATTCCCCCAACGGGGGTACCTTAGGAAAGGGAGGCTAAAATATTATACTACGTTCATCAATGACTTGCAATAGTCAAAATATAATGCTATACTATTTTAGTTGAGTCAACTTTTACAAAGATTACTGCTATTTGGTGATAGAAATGAAAAAACAACTGTTCGGGATGAATATCGTTCCCTCCTGCGTGTATTGTGAATATTCAAAGAACGAAGGCGAGTCACAGTTTTGTACCGTAAACAAACAGCTGAAAAACGGTAAATGCAAGAAATTCAAATACAATCCCATCATGCGCGAACCGAAAGGCATGGCGCCGCTGAAGTCTTTTGATAAAGAAGATTTTTCACTGTGATTGGATCACACACGATCGAAATCGATCCTCACTGCCCCGATATAACAGATCCTCAGGGCTTATCAAGAAGTATCAATAAAGGAGAATAACGTGGATAAGACACTCAATGCGAGAACAAAAACCGTACAGATCTGCTCCTGTATCGCGATCTATCTGATCGCGGTGCTGTTTGCGTTATTGTCGGTCGCATCCATCTTACAAACCTGTCGCATCGATCCGGCGAATCCCTACGCGGAGATCGTCAACTTTGATAAAGATCTGGTGCTGACGAATATCGCGCTCATCGGCTTGACGATATTGGGCGCGCTTGTTGCGCTGAGAAAGAACTTTTCCATCAGCAAGCTCAACACCAAATTCATCGTCAGCGTGATGCTGTTGGTGACGACGATCCTGTCGCTCGTATGGATCACGCTGGTCAAGTCGATCGCGAGCGGCGACGCGATGATCCTGCTCAATACGGCGCGTGACGCGGCGAAGAACAATTATCAGAGCTTCCACACCTCATGGGAGTATTACGGCAACCACAGCTACTACCTCTTCTATCCGTTCCAGCTGGGTTACGTATTCTTTGCCGAGATCCTATACCGCATATTCGGCACCGGAAGCTCGGACATCCTCTTCCAGATCCCGAATGTGATCGCGCTCGACTGCATCTATGTCGGACTGGTGATGATCACCAAAAAGCTCTTTGACCGCAAATCGGTCACCAATATCACAGCGATCGCGCTGACGATCTGCTTCCAGCCGATGTTCATGACCACCTTCACCTACGGACTGATCTTAGGTCTGGCGTTCTCGGTATGGAGCGTGTACTTTGTGATCCGCTATATGCAGGAGAACAAGATCAAATTCGCCGTATTCGCCGTACTGCTGATGGCGGTTTCGGTATTGCTCAAGTATAACAACATGATCCTTATGGCGGCGGTATGTATCGCGCTTTTGCTCCACGTGATCGGAAAGAAGCGTTTTTTGGCGTTGGCGGTCATCGCCGCGATGATCCTGTGCTCCGTCGGACTGCAAAAGCTCGTGATATACAGCTACTCCGCCCGCAGCGGTGTGGAGCTGAACACGCAGGTCTCACAGAAGATGTACGCCTACATGGGCATCTGTGAATCCGGTATGGCGCCGGGCTGGTACAACGGTAAGGCGATGGAAACCATGCGCGACGCCAATATGGACGTCGAAAAAGCAAACAAGGTCGCGTCAGAGGGCATCAAACAGCGCTTTGACACGCTGACAAAGAATAATCAACTCTTTGAGTTCTACAAGCAAAAGCTGATCAGCCAATATAATGAGCCGAGCTTTGAATCCATCTGGATCAGTCAGGTGCGCAAGCACGATTATCCCGAGGGTGAGCAATTGCCCAAGCTCGTGGACTCTGTCTACTCCGGCGGATTGTCAAAGGTATTCGACAACTGGTTCAACTACTACGTGATGATGACCTACATTTTCTTTACTGCGGGGATGATCTGGTTGATCTTCCGCAAAAAGCTCAATACGGAGAGTTTGATCCTGCCGGTCGCGATCCTCGGCGGCGCGCTGTATCACTTGATATTCGAGGGAAAAAGTCAGTATATCCTCCCCTACTTCATCCTGCTGATTCCCTTTGCCGTGTACGGATTTGTTGAGAGTATGCGAGCGCTGCACAAGAAGAGCAAGGTACTGTTTGAATAAGAATGATTCAGTAAAACCATAACAATAATCACGTATCATGGGACTGTGAAACACCTCGGTGTTTTTACAGTCCCATTTTCTTTTTTATTCTAAGTCGGGCGGGTTATTGATCCATCAACTGCTCACTGACCACTGACCACT